>NZ_JBPIZD010000013.1:0-125238 GCF_051172395.1 Brevibacterium sp. H602
CAGCAAACTCGCGCGAGGTTGCTGGGCCGCCGTCAGGTAGTAACTAGGGGGTTGGGTGGGGCTATGGTGAAGTAACTATGGTCAACTCCTCGTCGTTTGAGAACATCCTGGGCAGCGCAGGACTGCTCCAGGCCGGTCTGCTGCTGGCCAGCTTCGTCCTGTGCTCATTCATCGGCTTCGAACGACAGTTCAGGCAGAAGGCTGCCGGCTACCGCACCCACGTGCTCGTCGGCATCGGCACCTGCGCCTTCACGCTGATCTCCGCCTATGGGTTCGAAGGCGTGCTCGACAACGACGTCCGCCTCGATCCTTCACGGATCTCCGCGCAGATCGTCTCCGGCATCGGCTTCCTCGGCGCCGGAGTGATCTTCAAGGGACGCAACATGGTCCGCGGGCTCACCACTGCCGCGACGATCTGGGTCACGGCCGCCGTCGGTATGGCCTGCGGCGCCGGGATGCTGCTCTTGGCGACGATGCTCACTGCCCTCCACCTGTTCACGCTCTTCGTCATCGCTCCCCTGATCCGCAAGATCCCCAACAGCGACCACCGCAAACTGCTGCGGGTGTCCTACCGCGACGGAGCGGGAGTCCTCCGCGAGATCCTCGCCCTCGCCGGCCAAATGGGATTCAAGAACACCATCGTCGATTCGCGGCGGTTCGAGTCCGCCGACGGGACGCGGATGGTCCAGGTCGACGTGAGATTCGACGGAAAGCGACCCCTGCACCTGCTTGTGGCCCCGCTCATGGAGCTGAACGGAGTCGAAACGGTGAGCATGCGCGAAGACCGCGTCCATTCGGTCGATGACGACGGCGACTCCGTCTGAGCAGCGGAGGAACGAAGAAGTCGACGCTGACTCAGAACTCGATGCTGGAGAGCACGGCTTCGATTCCGGCACGGACTCGCACTCTGGAGGGTTCGCCGAAGACGGTCGACTGGACGACTGCGCCCTGGATCATGGCCAGCAGGCCGGGCACCAGAACCGCGGCCCGAGCCCGCGCGGTCTCTGCATCCACTCCCCGTTGGTCCTGCAGGTAGAGAGCGAGGTAGTCGGTGAACTCTGCGATGAGCGTTTCGAAGGTACCCCTGGCGAAATTCGCGAACTCCATGTCGTAGGAGGACTCACCCCACACCTGAACCATCACCGGTGAGAACGGGTTGTCGATGAGCAGTGAATCGATGATCTCGACGAACACCTCCGCAGGAGCCGTCACCTCACCACCGGATTTGGCTGCATCGAGCACCGCCATGCGCGGCCCCATCACCCGGCGGGCGACGTCGATCATCAGGTCGGCCTTCGACGCATAGTAGACATAGACGGCTCCGGCCGACAGCCCCGCCTCCTTGACGATATCGGCCATCGACGCACCGGCGAATCCTTTGCGGGCAAAGCATGTCAGAGCCGCATCCTGGATCCTGGTACGCATCGCGGCCTTGTGCTCCTCGGTGACCTTCGGCACTTCTCCCCCCTAAAAACGAATGGCCATTCTTGATATATCCTAGCCGATGGTTTCATAATGAACGAGTATTCGTTTTCGATGATTGGACAGACATGCCGACCCAGATACTCAGCCGAGAAGACGCGGCCGACCGTTCGGCCGCGAGCACGACACCGGCGACGACAGCCCAGGATGCTCCCCCGCAGTTCGGACGGGCCGTCCTCGTCGCCGTCCTTGCCGCAGCCGTCGTCAGCCTCGTACTGCTCGCCTTCAGCTGGCCGACCGTGACCTCGGGTCCCAAGGATCTGCCGATCGCCGCCGTCGGTGATGAAGAGCAGATCGACCGGATCTCCGGCAACGCCCCCGACGGCATGCTCGATCTCAAGCGCGTCGATTCCCGCGCCGAGGCGGTGCAGCTCATCAAGGAGCGTGAGGTCTACGGAGCCTTCGTCCTCGAGGACGAACCGGAGATCCTCATCGCCAAGGCCGCCTCCCCAGCAGTCGCGCAGCAGCTCAGCGGAATCGGCACCCAGATGCAGCACAACATCGACCAGCAGGCGATCTCGGGCCTTCAGGAAGGCACGAAGAAGATGCAGGAGCAGATGCAGAAGGCCCTCGAAGCCGCGGCCGCCGGCCAGGCCCCACCCCAGGGCAACCCGGCGGGAGAAGGCGCCGATCCGGGCGCCTCGGCGATGGAGATTCCGCAGGTGAAGATCACCGACGTCGTTCCGCTCTCCGATGACGATCCCTCCGGCGCGGGACTGGCCATCGCGGGACTGCCCCTGACCCTCGGCGGAATCGTCGGAGGTGTGCTCACCAGCATGGGCATCCGCTCGCGGCGGATGCGCCTGGTCGGCACCGTCGTCTACGGAATCGTCGGCGGACTGGCCCTGGCGCTGATCATGCAGACCTGGTTCGGGATCCTGCAGGGGAACTTCGGCCTCAACGCACTGGCGATCGGGCTCTCGATCGCGGCGACGGTCGGGCTGATCAACGGCTTCGTTTCGCTCATCGGTCCTGCCGGCATCGCCATCGGTGCGGTGCTGACGATGCTGATCGGCAACCCGATCGCCTCGCTCAACCAGCCGAAGGAGTTCCTCGCCGGTTCCTGGGGTGACATCGGCCAGTTCTTCGTCCCGGGCGCGGCCGGCACGCTCCTGCGCAATTTCTCCTACTTCCCGGACGCGTCCATGTCGCTCCAGTGGTGGGTGCTCAGCGCCTGGCTCGCCGGCGGCATCGCGCTCATCCTCGTCGGCCATGTCATCGCCCACAGGAAGGCGCACGCCGCCGCACACTGACGGGCCGCGCAGCGGTGGGACTCCCACCGATCCTGGTCTTCACTTCATGTGAGGACTAGGCTCGGTGGGAGTCTGTGGTTTCACGTGTGGGACCGAGAGGATGACATGGTGGCATTATCCGATGTGACGATCTGCCGCACCTGCGGGGTGGAGACGACGCCCCCTCTGCCCGACTTGTGCCCGATCTGCGAGGATGACCGGCAGTGGGTCCCTGCCTCCGGCCAGCAGTGGACGACGCGGACGGAACTCGAGTCCGAGGGCCACCGCCTCACCATTTCCGAACGCGAACCCGGCCTCTTCGCCATCCGCGTCGAACCGAAGCTCGGAATCGGCCAGACCTGTTATCTCGCCCGCACCGATGCCGGCAATATGCTCTTCGACGTGCCCGCCTATATCGACGCCGAGGCGGTTACAGCGGTCCGTGACCTCGGCGGAGTCGCCGGCATCGCCGCCAGCCACCCGCATATGTTCGGCACCCAGTTGGAGTGGAGTGCCGCTTTCGACGATGCCCCCGTCTTCGTGTGCCGAGCCGATCTCGACTGGGTGCAGCGGACCGGGCGGGCCATCTGCCCCTATTTCCACGAGGCGGAACCGGTCCCCGGAGTGAGGCTCCGACGCACCGGCGGTCATTTCCCGGGCAGCGCTGTAGCGGTATGGACGGGCGCCGACGGCACCGGGGTCATGCTCAGCGGAGATTCCATCGGTCCGGTGGCGCGGTCGGGATGGGTGACATTCATGCGCAGCTTCCCGAACTACCTGCCGCTGTCGGCGGCAGTCGTTCGGCGCATCGCAGCCTCGGTGAACGATCTCGACTTCGACCGCATGTACGGCAACTTCGGCCAGTCGATCGCCTCCGAAGCTCACTCAGCGGTGCAGACGTCGGCCGAGCGCTATGCCGAATGGGTCTCCGGTGAACACGATCGGCTCACCTGAGCTTCTTTCTCGTCCGGCCCGCAGCGCTGGAGGTGACTGTGAGGCCTTCAGCCTGCGGGACCGCAACTGAATGTGCCCCGCCAGTCAGCGAGACCGGAACTGCGCGGTGACGGGGCAGTCGAAGGGGTCTGCTTCGCCGAGGCCCACCCGGTTGAGGTAGGCGATGATGATCTTGTAGGACTCGAGCAGAGTCGTCTCGGTGTAGGTGATGTCCTTCTGGCGGCAGTATTCGCGGACCATCGGCTGCACCCGGTGCAGGTTGACGCTCGGCATGCTGGGGAACAGGTGGTGTTCGATCTGATAGTTCAGACCGCCCATGAGGAATCCCATGAAGCGACCGCCGGAGATATTGCGTGACATCAGCGTCTGACGGCGCAGGAAGTCGATCTTCACGTCTTTGGGAACGATCGGCTGACCCTTGTGGTTGGGAGCGAAGGATCCGCCCATATGCACGCCGAAGACGGCGAGCTGGACGAGGAAGAAGACGCTGCCGATGAGGGGACCTGCCGCCCAGATGGCGAGCGCGGGGAAACCGATGAGGCGGATGCCGATGAAGACGCCTTCGATCCAACGACGTTTGATCGACGACTGTCCCCGGACGATGGCCTTGACGGATTCGACGTGCAGCTGGAGGCCGGCCAGGGTCAGCAGCGGCAGGAAGAACCAGCCTTGACGTGCTGCGAACCATTTGGCCAGGCCTGTGCGTTCACGTGCATCCTCAGGAGTGAAGACCAGTGCGCCGGGAGCAATGTCTCCGTCGACTCCGGCCTTGTTCGGATTGGCGTGGTGAAGCGCATTGTGCTTCTTCAGCCACCATCCGTAGCTCAGTCCGATGAAGAGGTTGCCGATGATCGTCGACACCCACTCCCCCACTTTCCCGCTGGTGAAGATCTGTCGGTGTGCTGCGTCATGGGCGACGTAGGCAGTCTGGGTGAACAGCGCGCCGAAGACGACTGCGGTCGCCATCTGCCACCAGCTCTCACCGATGAGGAAGAGCATGGCGAAAGATGCGACGTAGCCGAGCCCGAGGAGGACGAAGCGCAGCGTGTTCCAACCCGGCCGCCTGGCCAGCAGTCCCGCTTCCTTGACCTGAGCCATCAGCGCGCTGAAGTCGCTGGTGAATTCCTGTTCGGCGGTTCCCCTCTTCGCTCGCCTGCGTTCGAGCACCTCGGCCCGGGACGCGCGATCCGGTGCCGGAGTCGACAACGGCGTCGCAGCTGGGGAAGTCGGTTCAGTTGTCATGAGGTCAGACGGGTTCATGGTTCCCACCGTATGGAGATCCGCCCGGTTTTTCGTCACCCCAGGGAGCCGTTCTTCACCCCCTACTCGGGTAGGGGGTGCGAGACGAAGACGAGCGCTCGGACTCAGCTGTTGGGAATGACGAGACCGGATTCGTAGGCGGCGATGACTGCTTGGGCGCGGTCGCGGGCATCGAGTTTGTACAGGATCCGGGAGACGTGGGTCTTCACGGTCTGCACCGCGATGTGCAGGCTCGACGCGATCTCTGTGTTCGAAGCTCCGCGTGCGACTTGGATGAGGATCTCGCGTTCCCGGTCCGTGAGTTCGGGCAGCGCTGTGCGGTTGGCCGTCTTCCCACCGGTAGCGAAGTGCTCGATGACTCGCTTGGTCACGCTCGGGGCCAGCAGCGCTTCGCCTCCCGCGACGATGCGGACCGCCTCGGCGAGTTCAGCGGGCGGAGCATCCTTGAGGAGGAATCCGCTGGCCCCGGCACGGATGGCGTCGAAGACATAGTCGTCGATGTCGAAGGTGGTGAGCATGATGATCCGGGTCGCGGCATTCGCGGCGACGATCGTGCGAGTCGCTTCGATTCCGTCCATGAGCGGCATCCGGACGTCCATGAGGACGATGTCGGGGGCAAGGTCGGCGACGAGATCGACGCTTTGTGCACCGTCTTCGGCCTGTCCGACGACCTCGATATCTGCATGAGCGCTCAGCAGCGCGGCGAAGCCGGCTCGCACCATCGCTTGGTCATCGGCGATGACGATCCTGATCATGGGGTCTCCTTGTCCGTGACCGAAGTGTCCGTGACCGGTGTGTCGGCGCTCGGTTCGCTGTCGTCGGTCGGGCGTCCGCGGGGCGAAAGCGGCAGCACTGCTTCGACTTCGAAGCCTCCCTCGGGGGTGGCTCCGCTGCGGATCTCGCCACCGACGGAGGCTGCGCGTTCGCGCATGCCGATCAGTCCCTGCCGGTCGTGCTTGTCGTGCTTCGCCGCTTCGCTGGGACCGTCGCCGTGGTCGTTGGTGACGCTGATCCAGACGGCTGAGCTGGCCCCACGAATGCGGATGGCGATGGCGGAGTTGCGGGCGTGGCGTATCGCGTTGCTCAGGGCCTCTTGGATGATGCGGTAGCCGGCGAGTCCGGTGCTGTCGCGCATGAGGTGGTCGATCGGTTCGCCGCTGCGTTCAACGCTGACCTGCACTCCGGCCTGTCGGGCCTTCTCGATGAGAGCATCGATCTCGGAGAACTTCGGCTGCGGTGCCAGTTCGCCTCCGCCCTCATCGTTGCGCAGGACGCTGAGCAGTCCGCGCATCTCTGTCAGCGCGGTGCGGGCGGAAGTGGAGATGTCTTCGAACTCTTTGGCCACCTCCGCGTCGATTCCGGCATGGCGGAACGGCGCGCTGGAGGCCTGGATGTTGATGATCGACATGCTGTGGGCGACGATGTCGTGGAGTTCCCGGGCGATGCGCGCCTTCTCCTCGATGGTCACGCGTTTGGAGTGCTCCTCCGCGGTGTTCTCCTTCTCCTGGACCAGTTGGGAGCGGATGAGCTGCCATTGCTGGACGATGACTGCGGCGAGATACACGCCGCCGGCGATGCAGGAGTAGATGAGGATGTTGACGATTGCGCCGTCGGTACGGGTGTCTGCCACCAGCAGATGAGTGATGAGCACCGCGGCTGCCGAGCCCCCGATGCTGCCGAGCAGTGCGGCCAAGGCCACTCCCCAGTGGGCCCGGAGTCCGATGATGAGGATGATGACGATCTGCGTGATCATCATCGGAACCATCCACGGCCACGGCACACCGGACACGTGAGGCCCCAACAGCGGCAGCACCGTGCAGGCGCCGATCGACATGATAGTGCCGAACAGCGGTCGCAGCATGGACAGTGGCATGGACCCGACATGGACGATGGTGACGACGAAGGCCAGTGCGACGGGGGCCTCGTTGACCGAGACGGCGATCGACGATTCCACCGCGAGCATGACGATGGCGAGAACGATCACCGCAACCCAGGCCAGCGCCTCGGGATTGAGTCGACGGTTCGGTGGCATGAACCTGTCGAAGATTACCATCACAGACACCGGGTTCCCTTCTGTGATTCCGGCCGACCGGTGCGATCATAGCGTGTGGACTGCTTCATCACCTGGGAACGGCACATGGTGGTCAGGCTACGACCGTAAACAGACAGGCCGCGTTCAGCTTCCGCGGATCCCGTCGGACAGGTGCGCATGTCGAGTTCCTGCGAACTTCGCACGGCTGCCCCAGGACAGCGCGAGGTAGGCCACGAATGAGATGGCGAAGGACGGAATCGTCGCTCCGATCGGGCTCGGATAGGCGTAGGTGAGCACATAGGACGCCAGTGCCCCGAGGCCCCACACACCGACGGCCGCCCAATTGACTCCGCGGGTGTAGGAGTAGAGGCCGCCGGAGTCATTGAGGATGTCGGGTGAGTAGGCACCGCGTTTGATGATGTAGTAGTCGACGATGAGGATGGCGAAGACGGGGACGAAGAACGCCCCGATCATCGTGAGGAAGTCGGTGTACTGGTCGAGCAAGGCCAGCCAGGTCGAACCGATGATCGAGATCGCGCCGAGGATGAGGGCCGTCGGCAGGAACTTCAGCTTCGTCCTGCTCTGTGCGCCGACGACGGAGTTGACCATTCCGTAGACGACCATCGTGTTCGTGGCCATGACCGAGAGGAAGATGACGATGGCCAGTGCCCACCCGAATTCCGCGGCCAGGACCGTCGGGTCGAATTCGGCCGGGTCTCCCCCGTCGAGCAGGATGAAGCTGAACGCGGTGAGACCCAGCAGCATGGCCAGCACGGTTGAGGTCAGATAGCCCAGACCCGATCCGACGATTCCGGCCTTCTGAGTCCCGGCCAATCGGTTGAGGTCGCCGGAGAGCACGGTCCAGGAGATGGCTGTGGAGATGACGATATCGAGTGCGAGGACCGGAGTGAACTCAAGTTCCGGCAGGCTCTCGATTCCTGCGTATTCGTCGGGTGAGTGTCCAGTGAAGGCGATGACGAAGACGTAGGCCATGACCAGCAGGATGAGAAGAGCGAACCAGGGTTCGGCCTTCTCGATCCCTTCGTGGCCGAGGATCGCCAGTCCGACAACGAGCGCCTGGCAGAGCACGGAGAAGAGGATCGGGTTGGAGAATCCCGTCGTCTGGGCGACGACGTAGTTGACGCTGATTCCCGCCAGCATAGCCTGCACCCAGCTCCACCCCATGAGGATGATGACGTTGGCGGCGACCGGCAGGAAGCTGCCCTTGGCGCCGAAGGCACCGCGGGTGATGGCCATGGTCGCCAGGCCCGTGCGGGTGCCGATGTTGCCGATGAGCGTGAGCACGATGGTGCCGATGATCGTGCCGACGATGATGACGATGACCGCTGTGGTGAAGTCGACGCCGGGGACGAACAGGGTTCCGGTCAACAGGGTCGTGACCACGAGGTTCGCGGCCAGCCAGATCATGAACATCCGTCCCCCGCTCAGGGAGCCGCGGATGACTCCGGAATCGTGGCCGGATTCCAATCGCTGTTCCAAACGGCGGTACCAGTTCACTGCGCGACCTCCTCGGTGTCGGGTGCGCTCTCGGCGGCACCGGCCTCAGTCGGTGACGAGCCGTCGGCAGGGTCCGGGACCGTGGAGAGGTGTTCGTGGATGGCGATGAGTTCACCGTCACCGAGGCGGCGGAAGACGATCGATTCGCGTTCCCGGTATGATTCCCGCCCGTCTGCGGTGTTCACGGTCGTATCGACGGTGTGGGAGAACACGGCTCCGCCGGGGAAAGTCTGGACGAGCTGGTCCGATGAGGCGCAGGCGGCCACTGACCAGCCGTCGGCCAACCACGAAGCCCACTCCCTTTCATATTCCGCACGAGTGTTCAGGCGTCGCGCTTCGGGGTGGAAGACGAAGGAGGCGTCCTCGGCGAATCGGGAGAAGTACGACTGAGTGTCCGTGGCGGCGAAGGCATCGACGATCGCCGAGGCGGCCGTGAGCACATCTGATTCGCTGGGCTCCGGTGTGGATTCGTTCATGATCGACGGCGACCTTTCGCAGACTGAGAAACGGAGGAGGCCGCGTTGAGTCCAAGTGATTCGCGTGCGGCCCGATGAAGCTGAATGACACACTAACGAGTCTGTGATCGTCCGCACTATCCGCGATGGACGAATTCTGCTCTCCTTTATACGAGACGGCGAATCGGCGGCGGAGTCCTTCCGCTGAGTGTCGCTGTGAGTTCATATGCCGAATGGACCTGATCGCACCAGGTGACATGCATTAATTTGTGTCGCGTGCCCTTGTGCCGCCGGACATTCGCCGGCTGACGTTCGAAGGAGAAGCTAAACCCATGAGTGCAGAACTGATCTGCGTTATCGTCCTCGGACTGATGTTCGTCATCGGAACCTGGCGGGACATCAATATGGGCCTGCTCGGCTTCATCGCAGCCGCCGGCGTCGGCGGCCTCGTCCTGCACCAGGCACCCGAAGAGTTCCTGGCAGGCTTTCCCGTCGACCTCTTCCTCACGCTCGTCGGTCTGACCTACCTCTTCGGCTTCGCCCAGAACAACGGCGCGATCGAAGTGATCGTCCGCTGGTGTGTGAAGCTCGTCGGCGGGCGGATCGGGCTCATGCCCTGGATCTTCTTCGCACTCACGGCGATACTCATCTCGCTGGGGGCGCTCTTCGCTGTGGCCATCATCGCTCCACTGGCGCTGTCGTTCGCACGCCGGCATCGGATCAATCAGTTCATGGTCGGTCTGCTGGTCGTGCATGGAGCACTGGCCGGGGCCTTCTCTCCGATCAGTGTCTACGGCATCTTCATCAATGACTATCTGACGAAGAACGATCTCATCCCGACCCCTCTGACACTGTTCCTCGCCCCGTTGGTGTTCAACACCGTGTTCGCGGTCGTCGTCTGGTTCGTCCTCCGTCGCCGGCCGGGATTGCGCACCGCCGCCGACGACGGTCTCGCGGAACATGAGGCCGCGTCCGAGCGCGGGACGACCATCCGTCTCACACGCTCTCAGCTCCCGACCCTGATCGGACTCATCGCGATGGCACTGTCTGTGATCATCTTCAGCTGGGATGTGGGCCTGGTGACCATCACGATCTCGGTTGTGCTCGCCGTCATCGACCCTGCCGCCGGCAAGGCCGCCATGTCGAAGGTCTCATGGTCGATTGTCATCCTCATCTGCGGAGTGCTCACCTACATCGCCGTGCTGCAGGAGGCCGGAACCGTCGAATGGGTCTCGGCGGGCATCTCAGCGATCGGCGTCCCTCTGCTGGCGGCTCTGCTGCTGTTCTACATGTCCGGTCTGATCTCTGCGCTGGCGTCGTCCTTGGCGATCATCGGCGTCGTCATCGCCCTGGCAGTGCCGTTCCTCGAGTCGGGCGACGTGCATGTCGGAGGGTTCGTCGCGGCGCTGGCGATCGCCGCAACCATCGTCGATATCAGTCCGTTCTCGACCAACGGCGCGATGCTCCTGGCCAATGTCCATCCGAGCATCCGCGACCGCTACTACAGACAGATGATCGGCTACGCCGGCCTCATGTGCCTCATCGGACCGGGACTTGCCTGGGTGGTCGCCGCAGCGCCGACCGTGATCAGCGGCTGAGCAGTCGGGGTCGTGGGAACCCGCGCTCTCTCACATATGCCCGGTCGACAGGAACGTCTCATGCCAGGACAGAGCCTCGGCCAGGATGTGCGGGGTATGCCGACCGGTCGGGTTCGCCGTGATCGCACGCTCGAGGTAGTCGGTGAGGCGATCTCGGTAGTCCGGGTGGGCGCAGTTGTCGATGATCTTCCGTGCCCTGGCCACCGGAGGCAGTCCGCGCAGATCGGCCAGGCCCTGTTCGGTGACGATGATCTGAGTGTCGTGTTCGGTGTGGTCGATATGGCTGGCGAACGGCACGATCGCAGAGATCGCTCCCGCTTTGGCCTGCGAGTTCGACACGAAGAAGTTGAGGTAGGCGTTGCGGGCGAAGTCACCGGAGCCGCCGATGCCGTTGATGATCGACGAACCGGTCACATGCGTGGAGTTGACGTTGCCGTAGATATCGGCCTCGACCATTCCGTTGATGGCGATGATGCCGAGGCGGCGAATGGCTTCCGGGTGGTTCGACATCTCCTGAGTGCGCAGCAGGATCCTGCCCTTGTACGACTCGATCCGGTCATTGAAATCCTCTGCCCGCTCGGCCGAGAGCGAGAACGCCGTCGCCGACACCGAGGTGAGCTTTCCGCTGTCGATGAGGTCGAGCATTCCGTCCTGGATGACTTCCGTATAGGCGGTCAGTCCCTCGAACTCGCTGTCGGCGAGATTTCCCATCACCGCATTGGCGACATTGCCGACGCCTGACTGCAGCGGCAGCAGTTCCGGCGGCAGCCGATCTGCGGCGATCTCATGACGGAGGAAATCAACGAGGTGGCCGGCGATCTCCTTCGAGTCCTCGTCGGCAGGTTTGAACGGCAGGTTCCGGTCCGGAGCGTTCGTCTCCACCACGGCGACGACCTTCGCCGGGTCGACGCGCAGATAGGGGTCACCGATGCGCTGCATCGGCTCGAGCAGTTGGATCGGCAGCCGCTCTGGCGGACGCCGGGTTCCGTAGTAGACATCGTGGAAGCCTTCGTACCCGCGCGGATGCCAGTCATTGACTTCGAGGATGACCTTATCGGCCAGGTCGAGCCAGGTCTTCGAGTTCCCGACCGAGCTGCCGGGAACCAGCAGACCGTTGGGCAGGATCGCCGCGACTTCGACGACGGCGACGTCGAGGTTGCCGTAGAACCCGAACCACGCCTGCTGAGCCGAATGGCTGAGGTGAGTGTCGACATACGCGGTGTCACCCGAATTGATCGAGGCCCGCATCGCCGGATCGGATTGGAACGGCAGCCGTTTGCTCACCGCGTTCGCTTCGGCGAGTACCCCGTCGAGTTCCGGCGCCGTCGATGCTCCCGTCCACAGTTCGATGCGGAAGTCCTCACCCCGATCGTGGGCGGCCCGAGCGCGTGCGGCTACCGCCCCCGGCACTGCCTTCGGGTACCCGGAACCGGTGAAACCGCTCATCGCCACGCGTTGGCCATTGTCGATATGGCGGGCTGCTGCCTCAGCAGTGACGGTCTTCGTGCTCAGTTCGGGGCAGTTGATTCTCGACATGACTCGCAGTCTATCGGGCAAGGAACCTCACTCAACGAGGTGGCCCCACCGCCCGAGGACTGCGGGGTCGGCTCCGCCTCATTCCCTGCTCGAGGCAGTGTCCCGGCCGAGGTTTCGGACAACTCGGAATCCGATGTTCGACGCCGATGAGTCCGGAGTGTTCGAGGAGCGGGCGGCCACCCGGTAGCGATTGCAGTAGGAGTCGTGGCACAGGAACGATCCTCCGCGCATGATCCGCTTGTCTCCGATGTCCGGACCCTGGGGATCGGATTGCGGGGAATGCTGGTAGTAGTCGCGGGCGAACCAGTCGGCGCACCATTCCCAGACATTGCCGACGGTGTTGAACAGGCCCAGCCCATTGGGCGCGAAGTGTCGGGCCGGTGCGGTGCCGATGAAGCCGTCGTCGAGGGTGTTCGTACGCGGGAACTCGCCCTGCCAGATATTGCAGTTCCATTCCCCGTCGAGCAGCAGCCGATTGCCCCACGGATAGCGGCGTCCCTTGAGGCCCCCGCGAGCAGCGAGCTCCCATTCGGCTTCGCTCGGCAGCCGTGTCCGGGACCAGGCGCAATAGGCCTGGGCGTCGTCCCAGCTGATGTGCACGACAGGATGGTCTCTTCGGTTGTCGATGGTCGACCCTGGACCTTCGGGCGCGGCCCAGCTCGCCCCGGAGACTTCGACCCACCAGGGCACGCCCGGAGCCTGACCGAGGATGTGAGCCTCTGCTCCCGGATTGGTCTCCAAGAGCATGGCGAAGACCGCCGAGGTGCCCAAACGCTCCGCGGTGGTGACGAACCCGGTGTCGGCGACGAACCGGGCGAAGTCGTCATTCGTCACGCTCGTCGTCGCGATCTCGAATTCGGTGAGGTCCACGCGGTGACGTGGTCCCTCACCGTCGGTGGGATGCCCGTCGCCGAAAGGATCTCCCATATCGAAGGTGCCGCCGACGGCGACGAAATCGAAGCTGAACTCAAGGTTCGACTCGGAACTCACGGCACGACCAACCGCAAGATCCATTGGTTGGCTGTCCCCCGCCTCGGCGCGGTTGGTCGCTGGAGCGCAGCATGAGTGGCCGTTCTGCGCTTCGGCGGCGGCGTGATCTCCGTTCTTCGTCACGTGTGGGCGCCCCTTTTCTCTCCAGGTCCGCCTCGATGCTGGGCGGGCTCTGGGATCACCCTATGACCTCGGCCGGGGCTGGGGACAGTTCGGAACCTGCCGGTCAGGTGAAGAGGCTGACTTCTCACGGTCCTGCCGCGAGAACCTGTACTCGACGTCACGAATGCGAGACAGTGGCCAGATGAACGGATCAGCTTCGCACGAACCGCTGTTGCATGCCGCCCTCAACGGTGATCGCGACCACCCGGCGACTCCGCGGACACCGCAGTCCATCGCCGCCGAGGCGGCCGCCGCCGTGGCAGCAGGTGCTCAGGTCATCCACCTCCATCCCTTCGATGCGACCGGCCGGCAGACCTTTCATGCTGAACCGGTCTCGGCCACGATTCGTGAGGTGCGTGCCGCGTGCCCGGGGATTCCGATCTCTTTGAGCACCGCAGCCGAGATCGAACCCGATCCGCAGGTCCGTCTGACGCTCATCGGCGAATGGACGGAGCTGCCTGACTTGGTCAGTGCCAATCAAGGTGAGTCGGGAATTCGCGAAGTCTGCGAGCTGCTCATCGAGCGGGGTGTCCGAATCGAGGCAGGTCTGCTCAGCGTCGACAATGCAGCGTCATTCGTCGGTTCGGGCGTGGCGGCCCGTTGCGAACGCGTGCTCGTCGAACCCACGGACACCGATCCGGATCGCGCCTTGGCTGAGGCCGCCGCGATCGAACGGGTCCTTGCCGATGCGGGCATCGAACTGCCGCAGGTCCACCATGGGGAGGGCATCGCCTCCTGGGTCGTCAATGCCCGAGCCATCAGGCGCGGCCACGGTATCCGCACTGGCTTGGAGGACACTCCGGTCCTCATCGACGGCACTCAGGCAGCCGGCAACGGAGAGCTCGTTGCAGTTGCCGCCGGTCTCCTCGCCGAGCTCGGAACCTGACCCGAGGACACACGGACAACGGCTCCCCCGACTAACCTGTGGCCATGACTGATTTCCTCAAACTGCGGAAGTCCGCCCCGGACGGCTTCTTCGCTGCCGAGGCCGCCGGGCTGTGGTGGCTGGCCGAACCAGGCGTGGCCTCGGTCGTCGAAGTGCTCGAGCACGGGCCGGATTTTCTGCGGCTGCGCCGCCTCCGAGAGACCGGTCCCGACGCCGAGGCGGCCGCCGCCTTCGGTCGTGCCCTCGCCCGGCTCCACGATGCGGGTGCTCCCGGTTTCGGTTGGTCACCGACCCCACAGTCATTCTTCGGCCCCCTCGACAGTCCCTTCGAGGTGCCTGCCGAGTCCGTCGACGACTTCACCGACTATTGGGTCGAGCAGCGTCTGCGTCCTTTGGTCACTGCGGTTGCCGGGGATCTCAGAGGTGAGGACCGGGCGACGGTCGCCTCGGCGATCGATGCCATCGCGTCTGGCGCCTTCGCCGGCATCTGCGGTGAAGGCAAGGAGGCACCTGCGCGCATCCATGGGGACCTGTGGGCGGGAAACCTCATGTGGACACCGACCGGGGTGACGCTCATCGATCCGGCCGCGCACGGCGGTCACCGGCTGGAAGACCTCGCCCTGCTCGGCCTCTTCGGAACCGCACATCTCGACGAGATCTATTCCGGCTAAGAACAGACCCATCCGATGCCGGACGGGTGGCGGGATGACCTGCCGGCGCACAGCTTCTTCGCTCTGCTCGCTCATATCCGACTGTTCGGACGCGGATTCCTCGGACAGACGGTCCGTGCCGCCCGGTCGATCATCGCCCGGGCGGAACAGCTGGACCGGTGAGGTCACTTCAAGGAGATCTCCACCGGGTCGGAGAACAGTCCGCCGGCGAAGGTCAGCTTGCTCGGATCGACGTCTTCGGGAACGTCGAAGACGAGGACGCCGTCGGCGGTGTTTCCGGGATTGATCTCTTCGAGGAAGAGGATGTTGTTCTCGGCCGCATAGATACCGGCTTCTGAGTCGGCAGAGTAGGTGTTGCCGGCATCATCACCGAGTTTGATGTCGTCTTCGAAGAAGAAATTCGGTTCCGATCCGGTGTTCTTCACCGACAGTTCGATCTGGACGAACTGTCCCTGAGCCTGCGCGTTGAGGAATTCGTCGCCGACCTGTGAGACTCCGTCTTCGACCTTGGCGACGGTGACCTCCCAGTCATCGGCAGCCACAGTGTCTCCGATTCCATAAGATGCTTCCTCCGCGGCCTTGTCCGCAGCCTCCTTCTCCGCTGGCTTCTTCTCCGCGGACTCCCCCGACTGCTGGGCGTCGGACGAGCCGCTCTCCGATGTGCCGGTGTCCTCTCCCCCGCCGCCGAGCGCGCTGGCAATGGCGATGACGACGATGACGACGAGCAGCCAGAACCACCAGCGTTTGAGCAGCGGTTTCTTCTGTTTCGGCGGCTTCTGACCGTAGGGCTGCTGCGGGTAGCCGCCGGTCCCGTAGGCCGGTGCGTTCTGTGCCGGTCCCCACTGCTGGGGGCCAAAGTTCTGCGGCGAGGTCTGGTGTTGGGCGTTGTGAGGGGGCTGGTGCTGCGGGGACCACTGATGCTGGGGCTGTGGAGACTGCGGCTGCTGCGGGGTGTTCTGGGGATTCTGGGGATGGGACATGACGCTCCTTCGAAGCTGGATCTGGCTGACTGCTCCAGCTTCGTCCCGTCCGCGCTTCAGCGCGTCCACACTCGGGCTGGATCCTGCCAGCCGATCGGTTGACCTCCTCCAGCCTGAAGGCGGACTACGCGTGTCAGCCCCCGCGGTTACGATTCTCTTGTGTCAGAACAAACCGTCCCTCGCCGCAGGATCCCGCGCGGTGTGCGCATCGCCGGCAGCATCCTCATCGGTGTCATCGCCTATCTCTTCGGGTTCTTCACCTCGTCGATGGCGCTGACCGCGAACGCCTGGGCTTTCTCCGACGGGGAACTCAATGACACGGGGCTCGTGGCCGTCCTGCTGCTGTTCCTCGTGTGGGGACTCGTCTTCCTCCGACACAGATGGCCCTGGGTGCCCTTCGTCGCCGGAGCACTGCTCACAGCGGGGTGGGGCGATGCGCTGATGCTCCTCATTGCGGTCTTCCACCTCGTCATCCGAACACCCCGGCGGCAGGCGATCATCGCCTCGGCGGTGAGTACCGGACTGATGGCGTTCTCCACGGTGAGGATGTGTCTGGCACCGCCGGAGCACAATCCGTTCAGCATCTTCTTCCTGCCCGACCCGGCACAGGTCACGGGACTCGAGGCGACCATCCCTCCGGAGGATTCGCACCTGGCGATCAGAATCATCACGATCGCAGCCGGCGTCATCGGATTGTGTACGGCGCTGGGGGTCGGCGCACTTCTGCGTCGGACGCGGAGGATGAGAGCGGTCGAGTCGATCGCCGAACGGCAAGCACAGCGCAATGAGTCGCTCACGGCCGAGATCGCGCGGCAGTCCGAACGAGAGCTCTTGGCACGCGAACTTCACGACACGCTCTCCCACCGCCTATCGGTGATCTCGCTGCACACCGGCGCCCTTGAGGTCGGAGCACAGACCGACCCCGAGGTCGCTTCGACGGCGTCAGCTCTGCGGGAGGAGGCCCGCGCGTCACTGGAGGATCTGCGTCATCTGGTGGGTGGCGTGAGGAACGGCGATCTGGCTGATCCGCGGCCGGGCCATGAGAACTCGTCCCCTCCGAGCCGCGCAACGATGGCTGCGATTCCCGAACTCATCTCCTCCGTGGCGTCCACCGGCACGGTCATCCGTCCACTCATCGTCATCCAGGACGTGGACTCGTGCCCGCCCGCGCTCGACCGTGCGGCCTATCGAATCGTCCAGGAGGCACTGACGAACGCGATGAAACATGCGCCGAATCTGCCGGTGACGGTGGACATCGCAGTCTCGGCGGCCCGCGGCATCCGGATCTCGGTGAGCAATCCGCTCCCCAGCGCTCCAGGCCCAGTCGATGTTCCGCCGCGCCCACGATATGCGCCGGGACCGGCGCGAGGGGCCGGTGCCGGCGCGCCCGATCACGGACCGGGACCGGCCGGTCACCGCCCGGGTCCGCAGGACGCTCAGTTGGGATCGACCGGATCGGGATCCGGTCTGGTCGGCATCCGCGAGCGCACCGAGATGTTCGGCGGCGAAGCGTCGATCGGGGTGTTCGGCAATGAGTTCCGTGTCCAGGTGTGCTTTCGATCCCTCTCACCCCAGACCTGAGGCGATGCGGAACAGGGACTTCCGCGCCGCGCCGGTCCGTGTCATGGGCCTCGGGTATTGTGACGATCATGAACCAAGCCGCCCCGATCCGAGTCATGGTCGTCGATGACGATCCCATGGTCATCACCGGGATCCGGGGAATCCTCCAGGCCGCCGACGGTATCGACGTCGTCGTCTCGGCGCTGAGCGGGGAAGAGTCCATCGAGAAGGCGTCTCTGCACTATCCCGATGTCGTGCTCATGGACATACGGATGCCGGGAATCGGCGGGATCGAAGCCACCCAGCGTCTGCTCAACAGCGTCCGGCCGCCGAAAGTGGTGTCCCTGACGAGCATGAGCAGCGACGACTACCTCTTCAGGGCTCTCGAGGCAGGTGCCGCCGGATACCTCCTCAAGGACATCGGCCCTGTGGATCTCGCCGCTGCGGTACGCAAGGTCCACGCCGGTGAGCCCATTCTTGCTCCGCAGTCGATGCGACAGGTCATCGCCAAGGTCAGGTCGAACTCCGATCATCGCCTGCAGCGGGAGGCTGTGGAGCTGTTAGCAGGGCTCACCGACCGCGAGCGGCAGATCGCCGAACTCGTGGCCGACGGCCTGTCGAATCAGGAGATCGCCGAGGAGACGTTCATGAGTCTGGCAACGGTCAAGACTCACCTCAACCGGATCAACGTCAAACTGGACACGAACAATCGCGTGCGCATCGCCACGATGGTCGTCAGAGCTCAGAGGAACTGACGCTCCCCCGGCCTGCCCGGCCCCAGCAGGTTCGGCTCGGCCGATTCAGCGTTGCGCGATCCGCCACGTCCCGGCACTCTGCTCATTTTCGTTCGCCACCTGGCCTGCGCATTCCACGATCGCGCCTAGGGTGCAGGCACTCATCGAATTCGCGCTGGCGCAGGAGTGGATCTGACCGGAGACGATAGGACTACATCGGCAGAACCTTCATCAGGGCGCGTCTACTCGAGCGTGCCGGCGAAGAAGTCGTCGAGGACAGGCGCTTCTCTTTTGCCAAGGCGCTGGTCGAGCTCGCCGAACAACTGAGCCTGCATCGTTCCGGGCCAATCCTGCGGCAGGAGGACGGCAGGCAGCTGCGGGTCCAACCGGGTCAGGCCCAGCCATTCACATTGCAGCTTCACTCGCGCCACCAAAGCCTCCACTGGCGCCATAGCGTCGGAGTCGAAAACCTGCCACCGGTCGCCGAAAGCAGCGTATTCAGCGGAGAGAGCATCAAGATCGAAGGCCCCCACAAGGTCGTCGTCAGTCGTAGGAGGTTGAGGTCGGCCGCAGATGACGATTGGGGAGACTTCGAGCTGCTCGGCGTCCAGCACAGACATCAGCTCCCGCTCCCCCGGGGCCACCCAAGTGCCGCCGTCGACCTGACCGAAACCCGCCCACGACAGCTGGGACCAGATCTTCTGCCGTAGTGATCTCCGCGACTCAGGCACCTGAATCCTGACCATCGTCCAAGCGCCATCCCAGTCCTGTGACCGCCATCCCGTGAACATTTTGCGGCCACCTTCACCGAGGATCTGAGACCCGGTCTCGGTCAACGCGTAGAACGTCTTCCTACCCTCCTTGTGACGGGATACAAATCCCTTGGCAGTCATTCGCTGCAGCACCGACCTCGCTGCGGTCTCACCGACGCCGAGCCTATTCATAACGAAGACGATCGAAGCTCCACTGAGGGGACGAGTCGATCCAAGCAGGTGTTCACCGACGAGGGCGAAGAAAAGCGACTGCGGGCGAAAGTCCATACCCCGATTCTATGTGCACCCTCCACTCGAAAGCGCATATATACCGCAATCTATTGACGCTCCGTCTGCACATTGCATAGTATCGAACCGGTTCGATCACCGCCGATCAAACCTTCAGCCAAAAGAGCCGTTCAGTCAGCGAGGATTACATGGCTTCCGCGAACTCCACCTCAAGCAAATCAACACCGATGCTCAAGCGAGCTGCCGCCTCGGCGTACCTTGGCAGCGTCATCGAATACTACGATTTCTTCGTCTACTCGGTCTGCGCCGCCCTCGTATTCAAGGACGTGTTCTTCTCCAACCTCTCCCCTGCGGTCGGCACTCTCGCCAGTCTGGCCACATTCGCCACCGGCTACCTGGCCCGTCCCCTCGGAGGCGTCGTCTTCGGGCACTTCGGGGACAAACTCGGCCGAAAACGCATGCTCGTGCTGAGCATGTTCACCATCGGAATCGCCTCAACGGCGATCGGCTTGCTGCCGACCTACGAGCAGGCGGGCCTCATCGGTCCAGTTCTCCTCATCCTCATCCGCGTCGTCCAGGGCGTGGCAATCGGCGGCGAATGGGGCGGAGCCATGCTCATGTCCGCTGAGCACTCGACGAAGAACCGCGGCTTCTGGGCCAGCTTCACCAGTGCGGGCGCGCCCACCGGGCAACTTGTCTCTGCACTGGTCATCGCCGCAGTGTTGGCGATCATGGGCCCCGAAGCCTTTATCGCCTGGGGCTGGCGACTGCCGTTCCTCGCCTCGATCCTTCTGCTCGTCGTCGGCATCATCGTCCGCTCCGCTGTCGCCGAATCTCCTGAGTTCCTCGCGGCGAAGGCACGCACGCCCACCCGTCGCATTCCGATCATCGCGGCTCTGCGCGGGCAGCCTGTGACCCTGCTGTTCGCCGTCGGAGTCGGCCTGTCCGCGTTCATGTTCCAGGGCCTGCTGACTACCTATTCCGTGGCCTACGGCGTGCAGATCGGCATCGAACAGCAGACGATACTCAACGCATTGTCATTCTCCTCGTTCTTCGCGATCTTCGGCATCATCGGCTGGTCCCGACTGTCCGATACGATCGGCCGTCGACCACTGGTCGTCGCCGGTGCCGTACTCATTGCCGTGTGGAGCTTCGTTCTCTTCCCGATGATCGAGACGAAGGACGGCCTCATCATCACCATCGGCATGATCATCGGCCAGGGCGTCATCCACCCGATGATCTATGGACCTTTGGCCGGTCTCTACTCCGAACTCTTCGACACCGAGCACCGCTACACCGGGGCATCCCTCGGCTACCAGATCGCCGGAATCGGCGCAGGCATTTCGCCTGTCCTGTTCGCCGCAATCATGAGCTCGACCGATTCTCCCTCCACGATCCCCTTATCGATCGTCATCGCGGTCGTCGCCGCCATCAGCATCCTCTGCATCTGGAGGCTCGGCGAGACGACATCCCGGAACCTGTCAGAACAGAGCCCCGGCGAGACGCAACCCAGCACCGAAACCGGCACTCCGCCGGCAGCAACGGAAGGAGAATCCCTGTGACCTTCTCCCACCCCACTCTGACCCGGCTCTCTGAAATCCAGGCCATCGACCACGGCAGCAAGCCAGCGATCACCTTCGCCGGTGTCCAATACACCTACGCCGAAATGCACGAACGCACCTTGACCTGCGCGGCAGAGCTGCACGCTCAGGGAGTCCGTCGAGGTGACCGCGTTGCCTACCTCGGCCCCAACCACCCCGCCCTAATCATCGTCCTGCTCGCCTGCCTCCGCCTCGGCGCGATCTTCATCCCACTCAATTGGCGACTAGCGCCGCCCGAGCTCGACTACCAGCTCACTCTCACAGAAGTGTCTCTGTTGTACGTAGCGCCCGAATCGGCCAAGACGGCAGCCGGGCTGCAAACCAATGTGGTCCAGGAAGAGGTGCAGTGGCAAGATACGCCCGCCTCGTCGACGGGTTCGCTCTTGCCGTCAGCCGACGTCGACGGCAACCACCCGGCGTTCCTGCTCTTCACATCGGGGACAACCGGGCGACCCAAAGGCGCGGTCCTCTCCCACGCCAACCTGATGTGGAATTCATTCAATCTCCTTCTCAACACGGATCTCACCACCGACGACGTCACCCTTGTCACTGCGCCGCTCTTTCACGTCATCAGCCTCAACCAGCAGGTGATGACCAGCTACCTGCGTGGGTCACACATGCTCATCGAACCTCGGTGGGACGTCGACCGCGCCTTCGACGCCGTCGAACACGAGGGGCTGACCTGGATGGCAGGGGTCACAACAATGTTCGCGGACATGCTGCAATCACCAAGATGGGCGAGTGCTGACCTGTCGTCGCTGAGATTCGTCAATTCCGGCGGTGCCCCGATCCCTGTCTCCCTGATCAAGAGCTACCAGGCGAGGGGCATCATGTTCTGCCAAGGCTACGGACTCACCGAGACCTCCCCCGGATGCACCTTCCTGCCTGCTGAGCACGCCCTCGACAAGGCAGGATCGGCCGGACGTGCCGTGCCATTCACCGAAGTCGAAGTCCGCGACGTCTCCGGAAATTCCTGCTCCCCCGGAGTCAAGGGCGAAATCGTCGCTCGTGGCCCCAATGTCACCCATGGCTACTGGAACAACCCGAATGCCACCGATCAGGCGTTCTCCCCAGGCCGGTGGTTCCATACCGGCGACATCGGCTACCTCGACGACGACGGATTCCTCTTCATCGTCGACCGGCTCAAGGACATGTTCATCTCCGGTGGAGAGAATGTCTATCCTGCCGAGGTGGAGTCTGCTCTCTTCGAGCATCCAGGTGTCAGCGAAGCTGCGGTCGTCGCCGCAGCCGACGAGCGGTGGGGCGAGGTCGGCCATGCCTTCATCGTCGCAGCTGAGTCGGAGACCCGGCCGACGCCGGATGAACTGAGCGACTTCCTGCTCGCCCGCCTTGCCAAATACAAGGTGCCGAAGTACTTCAGCCTCGTCGACGAACTCCCACGCACCGGCTCGGGCAAGATACACAAGGTCTCCCTGCGCAGCGGAGATGCGCTCGGCGCACACTCGAGTCCCGCACCGACGGCCAGAACCGCAAAGAATCCAGCATCATCCGCACCACCGAAGGACCACAAATGACACACTTCCCCTCATCCCACCTCGCCGACGTCTCCGAACAGCCGAAGTCGACCGACAGCTCCGAGTCCCTCCGGTTCACCGCCGAGGGCGCCATCGGAGTCCTCACCCTCGATCGGCCTGCCAAACGCAACGCCCTCGACGATGCGACGGTCGCCGCGCTCGGCGAATTCTTCCGCACCCCACCCGACGTTTCAGCCATCGTGCTGACTTCCGTCGGCGAGCATTTCTGTGCGGGCCTCGATCTCTCCGAGATGGCCGAGCGAGACGCTGTGGGAGGACTCCACCACTCACGTTCCTGGCACGCGACGATGAATGCGATCACCGAATCCGAGATCCCCGTCATCGCCGTACTCCAGGGCGGAGTCATCGGCGGCGGCCTCGAACTCGCAACCGCAGCGCACCTGCGGGTGGCCGAGGAGTCCGCATACTTCGCCCTGCCGGAGGGCAAACGCGGACTCTTCGTCGGCGGAGGCGCCTCGGTTCGGGTGCCCCGTCTCATCGGACTCAGCCGAGTCCAGGACATGATGCTCACCGGACGCCGGTTCGACGCTGCCGAGGCCGAGAGCATAGGGCTCGTCAACTACTGCGTCCCCGGCGGTGAAGGACCGGCCAAGGCCAGAGAACTTGCGGCGTCGATCGCGTCGAACTCCCCGGTCACGAATTATGCAATCACCCAAGCGCTGCCGCGCATCGCAGAAACCGGCCGCGACGAAGGCTACATGCTGGAGGCGCTCATGGCCTCCGTCGCCCAGTCAAGTACCGAGGCGAAGGAGCTCATGCGTGCCTTTCTCGATGGCACCGGCCCCAAGGTGAGGAAGTGAACATGTCGTCAATCATTCGAGAAGTCCCCTCGAACGCAATCGGAAACAGCAGGATCGGCGATTTCCTGTCCTGGGTGAACGAAAAGCACGGAATGTCTCTCACCAACTGGAGTGAGCTCTACACCTGGTCGGTCACCGACATCGAGGATTTCTGGGCGTCCGTGTGGATCTATTTCGACGTTTCCAGCCACACACCGTATGAATCGGTGCTCGAGGAACGTGTCATGCCCCATGCGAAATGGTTCACCGGTGCCACGCTCAACTATGCCGAGCACTCTCTCGGCGCCCCCGAGCAGGCGGCCGACCTCGCGGTCACCGCGGTCTCCCAGACACGCGACGACTTCACCTTGACCTTCGACGAACTGCGCGCCGAGGTCGCTCGGGTCCGTTCCGGTCTCATCTCACTCGGTGTGACCAAAGGAGATCGTGTCGTGGGCTACCTGCCCAACCAGCCCGAGGCACTCGTGGCGTTCCTTGCCGCTGCGAGTCTCGGCGCGATCTGGGCCAGCTGCGCCCCCGAGTTCGGCACCCAGTCGGTCATCGACCGCTTTTCCCAGGTCGAGCCCACTGTGCTGCTGGCGATCTCCGGCTACAGATACGGGGCCAAGGACGTTGAACGCTCCGACGAACTCGCCGAGGTGGTCGCCGCCTTACCGACCCTTACTCACCTCGTACACGTCGACTACGGACTGTTCAGTCTCGATTCAGGATTTCGCGACGCTTTCATCACAGGAACCGGACTCGACCATCCGATCGCCGTCGTCGACTACGCGGAGCTAGGGGCCCTTTCTGCGGGAGTCGATGTGTTGAATACGGACGAAAGTTCACCGGACACAGCACTCACCGGACTCGAATTCGAGCCGGTCCCGTTCGATCACCCCCTCTTCATCCTCTTCTCATCCGGAACAACGGGGAAGCCGAAAGCCATAGTGCACAGCCACGGCGGCATCCTGCTCGAGACGCTGAAGAACCACGGTCTTCACTTCGACCTCGGCCCGGGCAGCCAGTTCTGCTGGTTCTCGACGACCGCGTGGATGATGTGGAACGCTCTGGTCGGCGGGCTCGTCGTCGGCTCGGGGATAGTCATGATCGACGGCAACCCGAACTACCCCGATTCGAAGGAGCTCTGGCGCATTGCGGCGAAAGCTCGCACTACGCTCATGGGTATGGCTCCCGGAGCGATCATGAGCGCACGCAAGGAAGGCATTTGCCCCAGGGAGGACTTCGATCTGGCCACCGTCGAACAGTTCGGCGCGGCCGGTTCGCCGCTTCCGGCCGAGGGTTTCGAATGGCTTGTGGAGCAGTTCGGGCAGGATGTGTTGGTCAATGTTGGCTGCGGCGGCACCGATGTGTGCACCGGAATCCTCCAGGGCTCACCACTGGCCCCGGTGTACTCCGGTGAGATGACGGCGCCCTCGCTCGGATTTGCCGCCAAAGCCTACGACTCCAACGGCCAGGAGGTCCTCGACGAACTCGGAGAGCTCGTCATCACCGAGCCGGTTCCCTCCATGCCCGTGACCTTCTGGGGAGCGGACGGCGACGACCGATTCGAGAAAGCATACTTCGAGAAGTTTCCCGGCGTCTGGCAGCACGGCGACTGGGTGCGCTTCTCCTCTGACGGCGGAGTCGTCGTCACCGGCCGATCCGACGCTACCCTTAACCGCGGCGGGGTGCGGCTCGGCACTGCGGACTTCTATTCCGTCCTCGACACGCTCGACGAAGTGGCCGATTCCCTGGTGATCCATCTGGAGGATCCCGACGGCGGAATGGGAGAACTCGTGGTCTTCGTCCAGACCGAATCCGGCGTGCCTTTAACAGGTGAGCTGTCAATGCGCGTCCGCAGGGAACTCAAGACCCGACTCTCCCCACGGCACATTCCTGACGAGATCGTTCCGGTGACGAAGGTGCCGCTCGGGCGCACGGGCAAAAAGCTCGAAGTCCCAGTCAAACGCATCGTCCAGGGTGCCGCACTCGACGAGGTCGCAAGCCCCGGCGCTCTACAGGATCCGAACTCGCTCGACGAGTACGTCGCTTTCGCCGAAGTACGGAGGGAAAGGGATTCAGCATGAACGCTGTGGAGAACACAGAGTCGTCGAATGACACTCGTGAAGAATTCGCTATCGCCGTCGTCGGCACCGGAGTAATAGGGGCCGCTTGGGTCTCGGGCTTCCTCGCCGCAGGGCACAGCGTCACCGCCTTCGACCCTGCTGAAGGAGCCGAGGAACGACTGCTTGAGCAGGTGAAGAGCAACCTCGAGGTGACTACCGGAGTCAGAGACTCGCAACTGGACCGTCTGACCTTTGCCCCCACCATCGCCGAGGCGGTCGGCTCAGTCGACTTCGTCCAGGAGAACGGTCCGGAGCGCCTCGAGGTCAAGCAGGCGATGCTTGCCGAGATCGACACAGCGGCACCCGAGGCGACAATCATCGCCTCGTCGACTTCGGGGTTCGCCCCGAGCGAGATCTCAGCAGAAGCGACAAAAGCTCCTAGCCGCATCATCGTCGGGCACCCCTTCAACCCGGCCCACCTCATCCCCTTGGTAGAAGTTGTCCCCACGCCCGGAGCCTCCCCCGCGCTCGTCGACCGGGCTCTGACGATCTACCGGACCATAGGGAAGAAACCCATCCTCGTTCGAGCCGAGCTCCCCGGCCACGTAGTCAACCGTCTGCAGGCTGCGTTGTGGCAGGAAGCCTATTCATTGGTCAATGAGGGCGTGGTCTCTGTGTCAGACATCGACACCGCGATCTCATACGGCCCCGGGCTGCGATGGGCGATCCTCGGGCCGTTGGCTCAGCAGGCGCTGTCCGGCGGCATCGGCGGGATGCGTCACGTCCTCGACCATCTCGGACCACCGCAAGAGGTCTGGATGCACGACCTCAAGCAGGTGCATCTCGACGAAGGCCTCAAGGAGAAACTCATTGCCGGAGTCGACGACGAACTCGTGGGCAGAGACTCCGCCGCCATCGCTCGCCAACGCGATGAGATGCTCATCCGCCTGCTCGAGCTCAAGCATCGCTATGAGGAGCTTCCCTGAATCGCACAGCCCTTGTTCACACCGTCACGAGGAAAGACACCAATGATCTACCAACCAGCCATCGACACCGAGGCGATCACTGCCATCGACGTCCACACCCACGTCGAAGCCGACGCCCACCAACACACCTCGCTCGACCAAGAGCTCCTCGACGCTTC
The DNA here is from genome assembly GCF_051172395.1 of Brevibacterium sp. H602. Taxonomy (NCBI): domain Bacteria; kingdom Bacillati; phylum Actinomycetota; class Actinomycetes; order Micrococcales; family Brevibacteriaceae; genus Brevibacterium; species Brevibacterium sp. H602. Next base: position 26,201 of record NZ_JBPIZD010000013.1, read on the forward strand.
TGCGGGTTATTTTCGGGCATCGGTTCCACGCACCCCGACTGTTGCTGATCTTGCCGACTACTACCGCGAACGGAAGATGGCGGCAGTGATCTTCACAGTCGACGCCACAACAGCGCTCGGCGGGCATCCGCCGGTTTCATCCGAGATGATCGCCGAGCAGGCCGCGGAACACAACGACGTCCTCATCCCCTTCGGATCTGTCGATCCTCGAAAGCCTGCCGACGCGGTCGGCCGCATCCATGACCTCGCGACGAACTACGGAGTCAGAGGCATGAAATTCCATCCCAGTCTGCAGGGATTCGATCCGAGCGCCTCCGCCTACTACCCGATCTACGAGGCATGTGCCGAGCACGAACTCGTCGCGCTCTTCCACACCGGCCAGACCGGAATCGGCGCCGGGCTGCCCGGAGGCCGCGGGATCAAGCTGAGGTATTCGGACCCGATGCTCCTCGACGACGTCGCCGCAGACTTTCCAGATCTGACTATGATCCTCGCTCACCCATCTGTGCCCTGGGCAGACGCATCGATCTCGATCGCCACCCACAAGGCCAACGTCTTCATCGACCTCTCCGGATGGTCGCCGAAGTACTTCCCGCCACAGCTGACCCGGGCTATCGGATCGATGCTCAAGGAAAAGGCTCTCTTCGGCTCCGACTTCCCACTCATCACTCCCGAGAGGTGGATCAACGACTTCGAGAAGCTGGGTGTCAAGGAAGACGCAGTGCCGCTGATCATGAAGGAGAATGCTCTGCGCGTACTGAGCCTGTGAGAGTCGAACCAGGCTGCTGTCGGACCCGATCGACACAATTATCGGTCGAGAAGCTCACCTTCACCCATCGAGGTGCTCGGTCAACTTCAGCCCTCGCTGAGCCCACTCAATCTCGCTGCGGGCTCGATCAGCCAGTCCTTCGTAGGCGAACCGTTTGTAGCCGATCGTCATCTCACGGTCCTTGTCGGCTGTGACCGCAAGTCGACGGTTGAGCATCGGGGATTCGAGCGCATCGATATTGGCGATCTCGTCTTCGATGTACTCGAGTTCACCCGTCCATACTTCGATGTGATTGCGAAGGAAGGAAATCCGCGCTTCGTGGTTCGCGGACTCGAGGTAGGCGGCTTTCAGATGAGAAGCATCGCGTGTGCGCTGATACTTCAGAGGAGAATTCATCCACTCGAGGAACGATTCCTCTCCTGCCTCGGTGACGTGATACATCCGACGCATCCCAGCGGTTCCACGCGTCTGCTCTTCGGGAAGAATGAGCCCTTCTTCGGCCATCTTGCGCAGTTCCGGATAGATCTGCGAGTCAGGTGCATGCCAGACGTGGCCCACCGATTGTGAGAACTGCTTGGCCAGATCGTAGCCCGACATCGGTTCGATCCGGAGAAGCGCAAGGATGGCACTTCGTAGACTCATCTCGTTGGTCCTGTTCTGTTTATCCGAAGACGAAGAGGGTCCGGGCTGTTCAGCCCGGACCCTCTCACATTACCGTTCTCAGGCTTTGTAGCCGGTACGCCATCCTCCCTGATAGGTCTGACGCGCAACAGTCGAGTACGGCACGGGGCTGACTACCGCGCGAACCTCAGTCTGCTCGTGTGGCTCGACGGAAGCCTTGGTGGTCCCGCCGTCCGGTTCGCCCCAGACGACCTTGAGCTCGGCGCCTTCGGGAACGTCAGGATCAACGACTGCCAGGGAAAGCCCCCGACGCTCGTTCGCCGAGTAGCCGGTGAACATCGAGAAGCCGACCGTGTTGCCGTCGGCGTCGATGACCTTGTCGTAATTGGCTGAACCGTAGTTCGCCAGCGGAAGGTCGAAGTACTTGTAGTTCGGACCATCAACGTTCAGCGGCGAAGAGAGCACTTTGCCGAGATCGTCAGCGTCCCACGCGAGGGTGACCTTCCTGCGCTGCGCGGCAGGATCCATCTTCTCCAGGGCGCTGCGGCCGATGAACTCGTGGTCGAACTTGACGAACGATCCGTAGCCGAGTTCCCAAGGCGTCAGATAGTAGTCTTCGATGTTCTCGGAGACGAACGAACCAGCAAGAGTTCCGGTCGCTTCGTAGCTGTCGGCACCGAGCCATTCGCGGAATGTCCGTTCTTCCTCGCCGGTGTAGATCGCGGGCAGCGGGGAGGGGATCCATCCCGATTCGAGGGTATTCGATGGGTAGGCGCGCGAACCGACCTGGAGCATGCCGAACTGACTGCCGGCCTCGACGATAGCGTCGCGAATGACCTTGTGGTCATCATATGGTCCCCACAGCTCCAAGCCGGGAGCGCCTGCCATTCCGTGACGCAGTGTGCGCACCTGCTTACCGGCGATGGTCATCGAAGCCATATTGAAGAAGCCGATCTTCTCCAACGGTCCGCCGTTGAGCTTCTCGATGATGTCCCACGCTTTGGGGCCTTGGATCTGGTAGCGGTAGTAGCGACGGCTGACGGGATCACCGTAGGGACGCGACGGCGATCGACGGTCGACCTCGATGTCGAGATCCTTATAGTCGCCCGTCTCCGCGTGGAACATCAGCCAGTTCGACGCCGGCGCACGACCGACGTAGACGTACTCGTTCTCTGCTTCGTGGAAGAGGATTCCGTCGCCGATGACGTGTCCCGACGCTGTAGTCGGCACGTATTGCTTGGCCTTGTTGACAGCGAACTTCGCAACCGAGTTGATTGCGGTGTCGGAAATCAGCTTGATGGCGTCCGAACCGCGCAAGAAGACATTGTCCATGTGGTGCGACTGGTCGTAGAGGACAGCCGTTTCTCGCCAAGCACGCTGTTCCTTGATCCAGTTCGAGAAGTCCGCAGGAACGACAGGATAGATATAGGATCCGATCTGCGAGTTGCGGAGCAGTTCGACAGGATTGTTCTTGTCGAGAATCTGCTGGAGATTGTCAGTCATCGTCGATGAACCTCTCTTGTTGTCAAGGATGCTCCGTTCTGAAACATCCGTTCTTCTTTGGTGTTGGTCGGGAATTGATGCGTTGATGTGGCCGACTTCGACCTACATGGCCACAGACCTCAGATCAGTCGAACACGATGGTCTGATTGCCATGCCGAATAACGCGGTCATCGGCGTGCAGTCGTACTGCCTTCGAGAGCACCGCCCGTTCCACGTAGGCGCCTCTCGCCTGCATGTCTCCGGAAGTCATCGTGTGGTCGACTCGGGTGACATCCTGTTCGATGATCGGACCCTCGTCGAGATCCTTCGTCACGTAGTGGCTGGTCGCACCGATGAGCTTCACACCACGTTCCTTGGCTTTCCGGTATGGCCCTGCTCCGATGAACGCGGGCAGAAACGAATGGTGGATGTTGATCACAGGAACTTCGACATCATCGAGAAACGACTCGGACAGGATCTGCATGTACCTGGCAAGGACGACGAGATCGACGTTGCCGGCCAGCAGCTCCATGATGCGTGCTTCTGCTGCGGATTTGTCCGGCCCCTGCGAAGGTACGTGGAAGAACGGGACACCGAAGCTTCGCACTGCCTCGGCGACGTCGGTGTGGTTCGAGATCACCAGGGGAATCGAGACCGGCAGCTCACCGCGCTGATGCCTCCACAGCAGTTCGAGCAGACAGTGATCGCTCTTCGAGGCGAGCACAGCCATGCGTTTGAGAGCCTTCTGCTCCACAAGGCGGAATTGCACTCCGAGGGGATTGAGAGTGGACGCAAGGTCCGTCTGAATTTCAGGAACCGCGGCAGAGAGCCCCTCCTTGTGGAAGACGACGCGCTGAAAGAAGTCCCCGCCTTCCGGATCGGTCGTGTACTGGTCGAGGGAGACTATGTTGCCGTTGTTTCGGGCAATGAGCGAAGTGACGGTTGATACCAGTCCCGATTGATCGGGGCCGGTGACGATCAGGGTTGCGTAGTCTTTGCGTTTTTCGGCGAGGTCGGTCATTTGATCACCACCTCACGATTCATCGGCGAACTTGTGCGCCCACTCGGCGGTGGCCAGCAGTCCGCCGAAGGTATAGAAGTGCGTCTTCAGGGTCTCCGGTGATTCCAGCCCCTCAGCCCGGTCAGACAAGTCTCGAACGAACTTGTCTGGACCGGCGGTGCCGACGAGATTCGTCAGTGAGAATCCGTACTTCTTGACGATTCCGGCACTCGTTCCCACACCGAATCGTCGGGCGTAGCCGAGGAGTCTCTTGATACCCGCCGGACCAGGTGTGCCGATCCGGATGACCGACTCGATGCCATGATTGCGAACATCTCTGACCCATTCGCTGACGCGCTGCGCGTCGAATGCGAACTGGGTGAGCACAACCTGGTCCAGATTCTGTTCAGCCAACGCAGACGTCTTTGCGTCCAAGTGATACCAGAGATCGTCGTCGCTGATATCGGGATGCCCCTCGGGATAGCCGCCGACGCCGACCTCGGCAACGCCATAATCCTGCAGGATTCCGGTACGAATAACCGACAGCGAGTCCTCGTAGGGACCTTCCGGCGTAGCGGGATCGCCCCCGACGACGAATACATGATTCGTCGCATTGACTTGCTGCAGCGCATCGAGGAAATCTCTGAGCTCCCGTTCGGACTTGAGCCGACGGGCGGAGATGTGCGGAACCGGAACGAATCCCATATCAGCGACGGCCTTCGACGCCTCGACTCGCATCGGGAGATCTTCATTGCCGAGGAAGGTGACATTGATCCGAGTCCGCTGCGGGATCGCATGGGCTGCCTCTCTGAGATTGGGAATGTCCTTCCCAGTCATCTCAAGCGAGAAGTCGTCCAGTAGGCCCGTTGCAGTAAGTGACACCACGGTGAAAGTCCTTTCGTCAACACTGCTTCGTGTTCTCCAGATCACTATATGCATAGGCACTTACCTATGTCCATAGGTAAATCGTCAGGCAATCGATTCCTGCTTGACCCGCATGGAGAGGAGTCGTCGACACCACCCGCAGAGGCAAACAGACGACAGTCGGGCATTGCCGACGCAAAAGGACGCTGATAGTGTGCACCACATCACCATTTGCCTATCGGTATAGGTATGTCGCAGCGAGGCGGCTCCAGCCGATATATCTGAATCGGAGAAATGCGTGGATCTACGAGAACGAATCAACAACTCTCACATGTCGGCCTATCAATGGCTGATCGTCGGAATCTGCACCTTCCTCAATGCACTCGACGGGTACGACGTCCTGGCCATCTCATTCACGTCGAACGAAGTCAGCGACGAATTCGCCCTGTCAGGGACCACATTGGGACTTGTCATGAGCGCGGCACTCCTCGGCATGGCGGTCGGCGCACTGGTACTCGGTCCGGTCGCCGATCGGATCGGACGCAAGAACATGATGATGATCGCGCTCGGCGTCAACGCCGTCGGGCTGTTCTTCACCGCCACCTCATCGTCGGCTGCTGAGCTCGGGCTCTGGCGCGTCATCACAGGATTGGGCATCGGCGGCATCCTGGTCAGTACCAACGTCATCTCGGCCGAATACGCATCGCGTCGCCGTCGCGGTCTGGCGATCAGCATCTACGCCGCCGGCTACGGGATCGGCGCTGCCGTCGGCGGCAGCATAATGATCAGCCTCATCGGAGCATTCGGATGGCGGTCAGTCTTCGTCTTCGGCGGCAGTTTGACGATTGTGTCGTTGGTCTTCGTCATTTGGCTGGTGCCAGAGTCCGCGTCGTACCTTTACAACAAGAGGCCGGTCAACGCGCAGAAGCGGCTGGACACCATCGCCGCGAAACTCGGACACAATGAACCGGTCGACCTCTCTGCAACAGAATCGGATATGGAATCCGGTGCAGGCACCGGCAAAGGTGTGGGCTCACTGCTCAACCGCCGCAATCGTCGAGTTACCCTCGTCGTCTGGGCTACTTTCTTCATCGTCATGTTCGGGTTCTACTTCGTCAACTCGTGGACTCCACGGCTGATGAATGAGACAGGGCTCAGCGAGTCACTGTCGATGGTTGTCACTGTGGGGCTGACTGTAGGCGGGGCCATCGGTTCGGTGGTCTTCGGACTCTTCACCTCACGCTGGTCGACCCGGACCGTCCTGATGAGCTTCTCTGTCCTGGCCGCGATATTCATGGCGGTCTTCGTCTTCACTGCACAGTGGCTGGCGATCGTCATCATCTTCGGTGTGCTGGTGGGAATGTTTACCAACGGCTGCATCGCCGGTCTCTATGTCCTCACACCACAGTCCTACTCAGCGTCGATGCGGTCGACGGGGTCAGGCTGGGGAATCGGCATCGGACGCTTCGGTGCCATCATCGCTCCGACAGCCACCGGCGCTCTGCTCGACGGAGGCTGGAGCCCGCAGGCAATCTACGTGCTCGTCGGCGCCATCCTGCTACTGGCTGCGCTCGCGCTGCTCGGCATGCGCGGCATCGATGTCGAGGCGAATCGAAAGCCGGAGCCCGTGACCAGCTCTGCCCCCTAGGGAGTTTCTCCTCCTCAGAAGTTCGAATCAAACGCAGGCGCAGGGGCCGACATCGAGGTTGTCGGCCCCTGCCAACTCTTGTGTGCGGATGGACCGGGCATGACTTGACCACCACTTCCATAGTCCTCGCCGGAGAGTGGAGCCCACCAAGGGAATCGCATCGCCGCCCCGGGAATTGCGAGGCGAACACGTCTGCAGCTCAGACGAATGCAGATTCCCCCGTCAGCGCCCGTCCGACGATGAGCGCAGTGACTTCGTGGGTACCCTCATAGGAATAGACGGCCTCAGCATCGGCGAAGAATCGCGCCGCGTCGTTCTCGAGCAGGATCCCGTTGCCCCCGAGGACCTCTCGAGCCAGCGCCACGGATTCACGCGCCATGCGAGCAGTCTGCATCTTCGCCAAGGCAGAATTCACATCGACGTAGTTGCCGGCGTCCTGCTGTGCCGAAAGCTGGACGACCATACCCAAGGATGCAGTGAGATTGCCCAGGATCCGAGCGAGCTTCTCCTGGACCAGCTGGTAGCCGCTGACCGGACGGCCGAACTGTTCACGCTTCTTCACATACGCCAGGGCGGCGTCAAGGGCTCCCGCCTGCAGACCGGTGGCGATCCACGCCACATCCGATCTCATTACACGCAGAATTCGGTTGACGTCGCGCCAGGAATTCACCTGACGCAGTCGGGCCGATTCGGGGACCTCTACACCTGCAAACCTGATCGTAGAGTTCTCCATTGGACGCAGAGCGACCTTGCCGACCATGGTGTCTATACTCAAACCCCAGCTGGCACGCGGTACCAGGAAGACTTTGACCTGGGAGTCCGCGACGTCGCGGGCGAAGACCGCGATCAGGTCCGCCGTCGCCGCGCCTCCGATCCATCGCTTCGCGCCGTCGATGATCCACCGGCCTTCGCCGTTGCCTGCTTCCTCGTCGAATCGCGCCGTGGTGGCAAGACCTCCGGCGATGTCGGACCCGTGATCGGGCTCGGTCAGAGCAAAGGCTCCTGAGAGCGCGAAGGAACGCACCTTCGGGTCGAGGTCTACGACCTGCTCGGGCGCGCCGCCGTGGCGGACAGTGGCCCGGAAGAGTCCAGACTGGCCGTTGTACATCGTCGCCACAGACACGTCGGTGCGTGCGAGGACATAGTTACGGAAGCCGGAGAACATACTCGAATCGGCTTCGACTTCCTCGACGCCTTCGGGCCGCATGAGGTCAAGTGACGCCAGGGTCTCGCGTACAGAGGGCGGCATCGACGCCGATTCCCAGGCCCGAGGCATCAGCGGAGCTACCTCCTCTGCGAGTACCGCACGTAGATTATCGAGTGTGTCTCTTGCGGCCTGGCTCAGATGCATCGAGGCAAACCCGTACGGATCAAGTCCGATAGTCGTCTCCGAGTCGATGATCGGCATTCTGCAGTACTTCCTTCCTTAGGTCTGTGTCCAGTGTGAGTGGGTTCACATGAAACCAAAAGCAGAATAATTCTGAGAAATAAACCGGAAATGCGAACATGTACACCTGACGAGTTCCAAATCCCAGCGGGCATCGGCTCACCTTGCTCGCCCAGACCGCCAACCTCAATGAGTCATCTCCGGCAGGTCAGTTCGCGCTCTCGACGAAATTTGAGCAGAATTGCCGCCTGCGTCCTAGTACCGCACCTCCCACCATGAAGTGTTCGGAACTCTTGCAGGACGAAACCCGGGCTACGACACGCTGGCGCAGGAGTGGATTCGCTCCCGAGCAACCTGAGTTCGCGGCGGAGCAGCATCAGGTGCTGCAGTCGAAGGCAACCACCGGATAGAGAACAAAATTCACCGTTTCTTTATCCCTCACCGCAGAAGTGATTGTCGACTCCGTCTAAAATCGACTCTGATGGTTGCTGAACCCTATGTGGAATCCGAGAAGCTGATCAGCAACCCCTCAGATCGCAGTCAGTGGACAGAACGAGCACAGGGGTTGCTGTCCTGGGCAACCTCATTCTGGGTCTTGGGCGCCGCTTTCATCGTTGTCACATTCGCCGCAGCCGGTCCGCTGCGAGTCTGGGACTACAAGCTCAATCGACGGTGGCTCTACCTCTTCGAACCCGATCTCGTCTGGTTCGTTCAGCACATCCTCGACCCCATTGCAGGCCAGGCGGTCTGTCTTCCCGTCTTGGCGATCGCCGCGATCGTGCTGTCGCGCAAACGTCGGTCCTGGCGACCGATCGTCTTCGCGATCGCCGTCGAAGCAGCCTTCTACCTCGGCATCGGCTCACTCAAGGTCCTCCTCGCCCGACCGGCGACCACACTGCATGACCCGCGGTTCTTCCAAGGCGGTCTCATCGAGATCGGCGGCCGCGGAATCAGCTACCCGTCAGGGCACGCGGCCGAAGCCGTACTCATCTACGGAGCGGTCGCCTACCTCATCGCGACCTACAGCAACGTCACTACCAGAACCGTGCGCCTGCTGTGCTGGGGCGTCGCAGCGGTCAGCGTGAACTCCGTGGTCGTGTCCTTCGCCCTCGGCTGGCACTGGGCCACCGACCTCATCGGAGGTCTGCTGATCGGCGGATTCTTCTTACGACTGCTCATCATCGCCGACAAGCGAATACCTGACCCCAGAACCTGACGGCTCTCACAGCCAGGAGTCGTCGAGGTCCGTGAATGTCGTCGCCCTGCTCTCCACGAGATCGAACCATGGGCCGGTCTGCGGCAGTTCGTGGGTGAAGAAATACCGCGCCGCGGCGATCTTTCCCTTGAGGAAAGCAGAGTCGCCACGTTCATCGATGGTCACCTCGGCAGCCATTCCCTGCTGAAGCCACAGCCACGCCATGACCGTGTGGCCCACTGCTTCCAAATAGGTCCACGCATTGTCGAGTGCCACCGTTGGATCCCCGCTCGACCACACTGCGGCGGTCACGGATTCGATACGCTCGACGGCTGATGTCAGCGCCGCGGTCTCAGCGGACCAATCGGAGCGGTCGGCCGCCTCGGCGAGGGTCTCCCGCATCTGCTCCAGCAGCACCTGCAGACCGGCCCCGCCTTGCATAATGGCCTTGCGGCCGAGGAGATCCTTGGCCTGAATGCCGTGCGTGCCCTCGTGGATCGGATTGAGTCGATTGTCGCGGTAGAGCTGTTCGACGTCATGATCGCGAGTGTATCCGGCTCCGCCGAGCACCTGAATGGCGTGGTCGTTGGCCTTCAGGCACCACACGCTCGGCCAGGTCTTGACGATCGGGGTGAGCACATCGAGCAGCAGTGCCGCACGATCACGCTCGGCCTCGGAATCAGCAGTTTCGGATTCGTCGAGCAGACGTGCGGCATAGAGGATGAGCCCGAGCCCGCCCTCGACGTAGCTCTTCGACGACAGCAGCATGCGCCGGACATCGGAGTGCTCCGCAATCGGGATCGGCTCACCATCGGATCCCTTCGCACCGTCGGGACGACCCTGGCGGCGATCGCGGGCATAGCGGAGGGCATCGAGGTACCCGTGGTACCCCAGTCCAACCGCACCGGCTCCGACACCGATGCGAGCCTCGTTCATCATGTGGAACATACAGGCCAGACCCTTGCCCCGCTCCCCCACGAGGTAGCCCACAGCACCAGCGGAACCGGCCGGCGTATGCGTGCCCTCACCGAAGTTGAGCAGAGTGTTCGTCGTTCCGCGCCACCCCATCTTGTGATTGAGCCCGGACAGAACGACATCATTGCGTTCACCGAGGCTGCCATCGTCGGTGACGAGGTACTTCGGGACGAGGAACAGACTCAGACCTTTGACCCCTGGCTGGTCACCCTCGGCACGGGCCAGGACGAGGTGGACGATGTTCTCCGAGAGTTCGTGATCGCCGCCGGAGATCCACATCTTCGTGCCGTGGACGCGGAAGGCGTTGCCCCCACCGGCAGGATCCGGAACGGCCTTCGTCGTGACATCTCCCAGCGAGGAGCCGACATCGGGTTCGGACAGGCACATGGTGCCGAAGAAGCGGCCGTCGAGCTCGGGCACAACGTACTTCTCAATCAGCTCCTCGGTACCGTACTCGAGCAGCAGATTGGCGTTGGCCATGGTCAACATCGGGTAGCTGGCTGTCGCGATATTGGCCGCCTGGAACCAGGCGAAACAGGCCTTCGCGACCGTCTGCGGCAGCTGAATTCCGCCGACGCTCTCATCCATCGTCGCCGACAGCAGGCCGATGCCGGCGAACTGGTCAAGCGCAGACTTGATCTCTGGAATCAGCGTCACCGCAGTTCCGTCGAAGGTCGGTTCGTTGAGGTCGGACTTGCGTGCATGGGTCGCGAACCGCTCCTTGGCAAGCTCCTCGCTGGCGTCGAGCACGGAGTCGAAGACCTCACGCGAATGGTCGGAGAAGCGAGGCCGTTCGCAGAGTTCGTCGACCTTGAGCCAGTCGTAGAGTTGGAACTCGATGTCCTTGGCGGAGAGGATGGATTCTGTCGCAGTCGTCAAGACGCCATTGCCTTTGCTCTGTTCAGTCACAAGACCAAACTAAAGCTAAACGTTCGTTAAGTAAAGCGATTCACCTTCTCACAGTGCAAGGGTTTGGCTATTGACCACTTGTGAGGTCCGCCAAACGCTCCTCATCCCTGGGTTGCGGCCCCCGCGAGAGCTATAATTCTCTCTACAATCTGCGTGGAAATGGGGCGAAAGATCATGACCGCAGAAACGCATCGATCGTCGAAGTTGGCCGAGACGATCGAAAAGTTCTCGAAGGCGTTCAAGAGCGCCAACATCGGCCAGGGGCAGAAGGTCGGCTACCGAGAAGACAGCTCCGAAGAACGGCTGCAAGCCACGGCTGAACACGAGGGAGTGAAGCTCTACCGCAATCCCGACGGTTCTCATCTCGCTGTCGACGAATCCCACTCGAGCTACGACGACTGATCATCGATCAGCCTGAGAGCTGATTCGTCTGCTCGACCGAACATCAACAGCCCGGTACACGGCTATCCGCGTGCCGAGTTTCTCTGTGTCCCAGGTAGGATCGCCAGGGCCATGATGCCACGCCGACCAGTCGGCGGAACAACGATGCTGAAATGAAAGGCAGAGCCTATGCCCTCCTCTGCTGCCTCTCCCACCCAGGCGACCGATTCGAAGCCGCAGTCGTCGGGTTTCCTGCGGATCCTCCGCAATTACCGCTTCCCGCTCTTCATCCTCACCGGAGTGGTCATCGGAGCGATCATCGGCCTCGTCTTCGGGGAACGTGCCACAGTCATCAAACCGTTCGGCACGCTGTTCATCAACATGATGTTCACTCTCGTCGTGCCGCTCGTGTTCTTCTCCATCGCCTCTGCGGTCGCGGGAATGTCCTCGGCCGCACGACTGGGCAAGATCATGGGCAGCATGCTCGGAGTCTTCGCCGTCACCGGCATCATCGCCTCCATCGTCATGGTCGCCGCACTGCGCATCTTCAACGCCACGGACGGCGTCCAGGTGGAGATGCAGGAGCCGAAGAACGTCGAGGACGTCGGGTCCATCGGCGACCAGCTCGTCCAGACCGTTGTCGTCGACGACTTCTCGAAGATCCTCTCCGCCGAGCACGTGCTCGCACTCATCGTGTTCGCCGTCATCGTCGGCTTCGCCACCAGCAGGATCGGCGACGCGGGCAAGCCGTTCGCCCAGTTCCTCAACTCCGGCACCGAGGTGTTCCTCAAGTTCACCTCGATCGTCATGTACTACGCCCCGATCGGCCTCGGTGCCTACTTCGCCGCTCTCATCGGCGACCTCGGCTCCCAGCTCGTCGGGGACTATGTTCGCGCTTTCCTTGTCTACTACCCGGTGGCGATCGCCTACTTCATCCTGGCGTTCACGTTCTACTCCTTCCTCGCCGGCGGCCGCCGAGGCGTCGCTCGGTTCTGGGGCAATATCCTCGAACCCACGGCGATCTCCTTGGGCACGTCCTCCTCGGTGGCGGCGATCCCGGCGAACCTGCGCGCCGGAGAGAAGATCGGAGTTCCACGGGATATCCGGGAGACGATCGTGCCGATCGGTGCCACGATCCACATGGAAGGATCGAGCCTGTCGGCGATCCTCAAGATCGCGTTCCTCTTTGCCGTGTTCCAGCGCGACTTCTTCACTCTGGAGAACATCCTCATCGGCATCGCCGTGGCGCTGCTGGCCGGAATGGTCATGGCCGGAATCCCCTCCGGCGGCTTCATCGGCGAGCTCATGATCATCACCCTCTACGGTTTCCCGGCCGCGGCGCTGCCGATCATCCAGATCATCGGAACCGTCATCGATCCTCCGGCCACCACGGTCAATGCTGTCGGCGATCAGGCGAGTTCGATGATGGTCGCCCGCATCCTCGACGGCAAGGACTGGATGGACAAGACCGACAGGGATCACGATTCGGTTCCGTAAGCTCAGTGAATCTGTCACACTCCCGAGCTCGTAGATTCAGACAAGGCTCCTTCTGGCCGAATGTCTCGGAGATGTCATAGGAACGCAATAGAACTTCCGCATTTGCGACTCGGCATCTCAGCTTCTGTTCAGATTCGAGCAAGTGGCTCTCACCTGGGCTGACGATACTCGATTCCAGCAATGTTCCTGATCTGGAAGAGGAGAAGTCACCATGCCCGCCTTCATCAGCACTCGCGCCGCAAAGTGGGGCGTCGCCGCATTTGCCGGCCTCGTGTCCCTCGGTCTCGCAGTCGGTCCGGCATCGGCCTCCGCCGATTCCCCACCCGAATCCAGTGCCGCTCAGGCACCCCAGAGTTCGGGACACCCGAAGAGTGCTGTCAACTACGCGGACAGACTGATCACCGCCTACGGCATCGGTGATGCCGTGGTCGTGGATCAGCTCGCCACGAAGAACGTCGTCGCGGCCCTCGCCGAGCACAACGACGGTCACGCCAAACGCTGGCATCGCACGTCAGCCGATTCCGGCAAGGGATACACCTGGGTGTCCTACACGAACCTGGACACATATGACGTCATGAACCTTACGGTGAGAAACGCGGCCGCCGCGGGCAAGGACGGCGACGCTGTCCGAGAGGTCGAGTTCGTCGGCTGAGGGCGACCTGGTGCCGTCCCGTTGCCCGAATTCTGGTCGGCGTCTTGTCAGCAAGGCTGACCAGCTCGGTAGACTCGGGAATCATGGTCGCACTGAACGAAGTCCCACGCCGCAGCTACACCGAGGGTCAGACGCCCCTCCAACATCTGCAGCGCCTGTCCGCCGAGGTCGGCGGACCGCAGATCTGGATCAAACGCGATGACCAGCTGGGGCTGACCCAGGGCGGCAACAAGACGCGCAAGCTCGAGTTCCTCATCGCCGATGCCCTGAATCAGGGCGCGGACACGCTCATCACCGTCGGCGGAGTGCAGTCCAATCACTGTCGGCTGACCTTGTCGGCTGCACGCGTCGAAGGTCTCGACTGTCACCTCATCGTCGAAGAGGACCTCGGACCTGACGGCAGCACCCTCGGCCCAGCAGGGTCGAACCCGCCGGAGTACACGGGAAATTTCCTGCTCTTCGACCTCCTCGGCGCGGATTCGGTCACGGTGCTCGGCCACGGGGCCGACCTCCTCGGAGAGGCTGAGAATCTGGCCGAGAAGCTGCGCGGCGAGGGCAGGAAGCCTTACGTCATCCCGGTGGGCGGGTCGAATCCGATCGGTGCGCTCGGCTACGTCGACTGTGCTGTTGAGATCCTCGACCAATTCGCCGAGGCGGGGCTGGATTCGCCCACGATCGTCACGCCCAGCGGTTCGGCCGGAATGCAGGCCGGACTCATCGTCGGCCTCCACAGCGCAGGAAGCGACGACCCGGTCATCGGCATCAACGTCAGCCGGACACAGGCGGAGCAGGAACCGAAGATCGTCGACCTCGTCGATTCCACGGCGCACTTCCTCGATCTGACCCCAGTCCCTCGCGACGCCACAGTGGGACTCGGCGACTATGTCGGGACGGGATACGCTCTGCCGACCCGCGGGATGGTCGAGGCTGTGCGTCTCTTCGCCCGCACCGAGGGCATCGTCCTCGACCCGGTCTATACCGGCAAAGCAGCCGCTGGCCTCATCGACCTCATCAGATCCGGCCGTTTCTCTTCCGAGGACAAGGTCGTCTTCATCCACTCCGGCGGAGTCCCCGGACTCTACGCCCGCGCCCAGGCGTTCGCCTGAGCACCACTCAGCTCCCACCACCAACGGAAGGCACACAGATGACAGTTTCGACAGCAGACCTGTGGGACGAACGCGGCGACGAGCTCTATTCGATCGCCCTGAACTTCGGCGATTTCGGTGCCAAAACGTCGTTCTCCGGACCGGCCCGCACCATCCGCTGCTTCCAGGACAACGGACTGGTCAAGCAGACACTCAACCAGCCCGGCGACGGCGCCGTGCTCGTCATCGACGGTGACGGATCGATCGCCACCGCCCTCATGGGTGACATGATCGCCGAGGCGGGAGTCCGAAACGGCTGGAACGGTGTCGTCATCAACGGTGCCGTCCGCGACCGTGAGGCACTGGCCGAGATGGAGTTCGGGATCAAGGCTCTGGCCAGCAACCCGCGCAAGAGCGCGAAGGACGGTGCCGGTGAGATCGACGTGACCGTGGAGATCGGCGGCGCGCCGATCCGCCCGGGAGCGATGATCTTCGCCGATGCCGACGGTGTCGCCGTCGAGAAGCAGGCGGCAGAGACTCAGCGGTGAATGGTGTCGAAGCTCTGTTCGGCGGAGTCCCAGATGTCGGCAACATCGATCTGACCATCAGCGGTGAGCTGCTCGACAGTCGACCGGTCGTAGAGGTACGCCCACTCCCCTGCCGACACGACCCCGGTGACCACGAGGATGTCATAGTCGAAGCCCGCCCGTGACGTCGCCTGGACGATGAACGCCGTGGCTTCCAAGTCCTTGACTTTGTCCTCGGTCGAGGCGAAGTGGACATGGAGGCGTTCGGGTTCGGTCTCCTGGTTGAAGTCGGGGTTCGTCTCAGATTCGAGACTCACCTCGACCCCGTCCAAGGACTGCCCCACATAATCCGAGAGCTCGTCGAGGGAATCGAAACCCTGCTCTACGACATCCAGTGTCGCCGTCGGCGTCATTTCGGGATCCGATGTTGAGCCGGAATCGGAGCCACAGCCGCTGAGACTGATGAGTGCTGCGGTCAGGAGCCCAGCGATGGTGAGAGCAGGGGCGGACTTCGATTCGAACCTCATGGCACCAGCCTATCGGCGGGCGCGTGCTGGTACCGCATCGCCTCGATTGCATAGATCGCGGTGCTCAAGAGGGATCCGAGTCGCCTCGGCGCCGATCGGGAACAGATTCCTCGTTCTGTTAGTTGAATCTTAAACTAAATTGATCTACACTCGAGACAACAGCCGATCCGTTCAGGAGAACAGCATGACCACCACACCCACCCAGGCACCGACCTCCACCGACCTGCAGACTCCCGCCGTCGATGAGAGGCGACTGAGCGCGGCAACCGGAATGGACGCCGTGACCCTGCGCGTCGGCGATCTCGAGAAGATGTCGAACTACTACTCGAACGCCCTCGCCATGAAGCCCCTCGAGGAGACCTCTCGCGACGGCGAGGTCCACCGCGTGCTCGGTCGCGGCACCACCCCCCTGGTCAAACTCGTGGCTGCCCCGAACCTGCCCGGCGTCGACCCCAAGCAGGCCGGGCTCTTCCATACCGCGTTCCTGTTCGACACCAAGGAAGCTCTGGCAGCCACGGTCGCCCACGCCGCGCAGAACACCAACAGCACCTTCGTCGGCTCCAGCGATCACCTGGTCAGCCAGGCCTTCTACTTCACCGATCCCGAAGGCAACGGCATCGAGCTCTACATTGACCGAGCCCGTTCGGAATGGACTCACTCACTCGACGGTGAGGTCCAGATGGACACGCTCTACCTCGATCCGAACCGCTTCCTCGAACGCCACCTCAACCAGGACGTCCTCGCGAACACCGCCACCGAGCCCGGAATCGTCGGCCACGTCCACCTGCAGGTCGGCAACATTCCGCAGGCCCGTGAATTCTACGTCGATGCCCTCGGCTTCGAGCCGTCGCTGTCGTCGATGCCCGGTGTCCTCTTCGCTGCGGCCGGCGGATACCACCACCACGTGGCCATGAACACCTGGAACAGCCGCGGTGCCGGTCCGCGGGCGGCCAGCCTCGGTCTCGGGGACGTGGCGATCACCGTTCCCGGCCGCGAGGATCTCGATGCCCTGGTCGCGCGTCTGCGTGCGCACAGCCTCGATTTCGCCGATGACGGACGTTCGGTGCGAGTCGTCGACCCGTGGGGCACGCAGGTCACTCTGGCCACCGGGACCAGCTCCATCGACGAGACGCTGGCGCGCTGACACTCCGCCGGTGCGATTAGCTCCACCGGTCAGAACACGCTGAGGCGGGTGATGCTCATCGGCATCACCCGCCTCAGTTGCCTCCGCTGAGATCAGCTCTTGGAATGCACTCGCTCGACAGCCGCCTGCGGATGCAGGTCGAGTCGGCGCAGCAGCTGAGCGTTGAGGGCGACGACGATCGTCGAGATCGACATCAGGATCGCGCCCACGCTCATCGGCAGGACGAACCCGATGGGAGCGAGGATTCCTGCCGCCAACGGCACCGACAGCAGGTTGTATCCGGCCGCCCACCACAGGTTCTGCTTCATCTTCCGGTAAGTCGCGCGAGAAAGCTCGACGATGGAGAGTACTGAACGCGGATCGTCGGAGGCGAGGATGACTCCGGCAGAGCCGATGGCCACATCGGTTCCGGCCCCGATGGCGATGCCGACATCGGCCTGCGCCAAAGCAGGCGCATCGTTGACGCCATCACCGACCATCGCCACACGGCGACCCTCCCCCTGCAGCTCGGAGACCTTCGCCGCCTTGTCAGCGGGATGGACACCTGCGTAGACACGGTCGATGCCGAGCTCGGAGGCAACCGACTGCGCGACCGCCTCGGCGTCTCCGGTGATCATCACGACCTGCGCGCCGATGGCGTGGAGGGCATCGACGGCATCGCGCGATTCCGGCCGAATTTCGTCGGCCAACCGCAGTGCACCCACAACGGCTCCGTCGACGAGCACATGGAGGATGATGGCGCCTTCGGCTCTCCAGGCCCCCGCGGCCTTCGCCTCGGGGGCATTGTGCGCTTCGAGGAGCCTGGGCCCACCGACCTCGACCGTTTCGCCAGCGATGACGGCTCTGACACCGACCGCGGGTGATGAGGAGAAGTCGGACGCTGTCGGCACGTCGATCCTTCGCGCAGCGGCTGCCTTGACGATGGCGGTGGCCAATGGGTGTTCGCTGTCGGCTTCGGCCGCGGCGGCCAGACCGAGCAATTCATCCTCGGTCCGCGCGGTCCCAGCGCTCGGTACAGCCTCGATGCCGGTGACCGTCGGCTCACCTTTCGTCAGGGTGCCGGTCTTGTCGAAGAGCACGGAATCGACCGTGCGCATCGTCTCGAGTGCGAGCCGGTCCTTGACGAGGACACCGGCACGGGCCGCGCGCTCGGTGGCGATGGACACGACCAGAGGAATGGCCAGGCCCAGGGCGTGGGGACAGGCGATGACGAGCACGGTGATCGTGCGCACGACCGCCGAGTCCGGCATACCGATGAGCGACCAGACGACCGCGGTGATCACGGCAGCGCCGAGAGCGAACCAGAACAGCCAAGCCGAAGCCTTGTCGGCGATGCGCTGAGCACGCGACGAAGAGTTCTGAGCGTCGGAGACCAGCTTCTGGATTCCCGCCAGCGTGGTGTCATCACCGATCGCGGTGATCTCGACCCGGAGTCCGGAATCCGTGGCGACGGTGCCTGCCACGACGGGTTCGCCTTCGCCTCGTCGGACCGTGGCGGACTCTCCGGTGACCATGGATTCGTCCATATGGGCCGAACCGTCGATGATCCGACCGTCGGCGGGAACCGAGGAGCCGGGACGGACGAGGACGATGTCACCGACGACAAGCTCGCCCGGCGCGATGCTCACCGTCTCCCCATCGACGATCTTCTCCGCTTCATCGGGCAGCAGTGCGGCGAGGCTGTCCAGCGCCGAGGTGGTCTGTGCCAGAGAGCGCATCTCCATCCAGTGACCGGCGAGCATGATCACGACCAGCAGAGCCAGCTCCCACCAGAAGTCGAGCTGCGGATCGAGCAGACCCAACGACGAGCCCCAGGAGGAGATGAAGGCGACCGTGATAGCCAAGGCGATGAGCAGCATCATTCCTGGGCTGCGCCCCTTGATCTCGTCGAGGCCGCCGGTCAGGAAGGGTTTGCCGCCCCAGACGTACATGACGGTGCCGAGGATCGGCGCGAGCCATCGGAGTGCACCGAGGATGCCGGTTTCTGGAATCTCATAGCCGACGAGGTGGCCGAACATCGGGCTGAATGCGACGACGGGCACAGCGATGACGAGCATGATCCAGAACAGGCGGCGGAACTGCGCGACGTGATCGCCATGACCCGCATGCCCTTCGTGCCCGCCGTGGCCTTCGTGGCCTTCGTGGCCACCGTGGCCGCCCTGCCCCGGGTGGCCCCCGTGACCGGAGTGCTCGCCATGTCCGTCGTGGTCATGCTGAACGTGATCGGTATGGTCCATGGCCTCAACATGCCCGGAATGCCCCGCTTCATCGGGCCGCATATGCTGATGATTCTGCTGGTTGTCCATAACTCGAACATATACCCCCTTGGGGTATAAATCAACGGTGATTCCCTTCACGTGCAATCCCATGCAACCCTGGCTCTCATGGCGCAAGGGCTCTAGCCTCGAAGAACGCCGAACGGCTCATATAGGCCTCATGAAAGGACTCAGCATGAGAGCAGCACGGTTCCACGCACGCAAAGACATCCGGATCGACGATATTCCAGAGCCCGAACTGCTGCCGGGCACGGTCGCCATCGACGTGGCATGGTGCGGGATCTGCGGAACCGACCTCCACGAATACCTCGAAGGGCCGATCTTCGTCCCACCGTCGGGCCACCCTCACCCGATCTCCGGCGAATCCGCGCCGGTGACTATGGGACATGAGTTCTCCGGCACGATCACCGAACTCGGTGACGGAGTCAGCGATCTGGAGGTCGGCCAGAACGTCGTCGTCGAGCCCTACATCATTGCCGACGACGTCGACACCGGCCCCGGCCAGAGCTATCAGCTGTCAAAGGATATGAATTTCATCGGCCTCGGCGGCCGCGGTGGCGGGCTGGCGGAGAAGATCGTCGTCCAGCGTCGCTGGGTGCACCCCATCGGCGACATTCCGCTCGATCAAGCTGCACTGATCGAACCGCTGTCAGTCGCGCACCATGCAGTTGTGCGATCTGAAGCTGGAGCCGGCCAGATCGCCGTTGTCGGCGGCGCAGGTCCGATCGGCCTCCTCACTGCAGCCGTCCTCAAAGCCAAGGGGCTGACCGTCTACATTTCCGAAGTCTCTGAGGCGCGGAAGGAAATGGCCCTGTCGACAGGAGTTGCCGACGAGGTTTTCGACCCGCGTGAATCCGACGTCGCAAGTACCGTCCGCGAGCGCACGGGTGGGCGAGGAGCCGACGTGGGATTCGAATGCTCCTCCGTCCCCGTAGTGCTTGACATGCTTATCGACGCCGTCCGACCCGGCGGCGTCATCGTCAACGTCTCCATCTGGGGACATAAGCCCGAAGTCGACATGCCGAAGCTTGTCCTCAAAGAGATCGACCTCAGGGGGACGATCGGCTACTCCGGTGACCATCCCGAGACGATCAGACTCGCCTCCAGCGGAACCATCGATCTTTCGGCATTCATCACCGCACGCATCGGCCTTGATGAGCTCATCTCTGGCGGCTTCGACGAACTCATCAACAACAACGAGCAGCACGTGAAGATCATCGTCGACCCGCGTGGCTGAGCACACGACGAGAAGCACTCCAGCCCTCCGTCAGCCCAGGGAAACGGCAAGAACCACGGGGACGAATGCCGCGCAGGCATTGTTGAAGGCATGGGAGACGACTCCCGGCCAGACCGATCCGGTCCTGTGGAACAGAATTCCGTTGATGACTCCGACGATGAACGCAACGGGAAGGACGGGGTTGATTCCGTGAGCGAGAGCGAAGATCGCTGCGCTGACGACGATGCCGATCCACGGCCCGAACCGCAGCAGCCCCGATGTGAGCACACCGCGGAAGAAGAGCTCTTCGCCGAGTGGGGTAAGTATTGACCCCATGATCACCGTGCCGATGACCGCGAGCACTCCACCGGCGGCGGCAGCCTGATAGTCGCCCTGCACGTTCTCGATTCCCCCGTTGATCGAGTAGGTGATCAGCGAGACGATCGCGCCGAGGATCCAGCAGACCACGCCGAGTCCGGCTCCGAGGAGAAGCGACTTCCAGGACGCTTTCTGCAGCCCGAAGGCGGCGAGTCCGCGGCGCTTGATCGCAAAGGCGGCGGCGAATGCGGCCAGTCCCATGATCCCGGACAGCGCAAGCTGAATGACGCCGCCCAGCTCGGAGAGATCATCGGGGATCATCTTGAGGATGAGGAAGACCACACCGAATGCGAACACATAGGCGATGAGTCCGACGATCATCTCGGACCAGCCGGGGCGGTTGGCCCGGTTGGGCGATTGAACTGAGGTGTCGATCTGGAGTTGCATGACTCGGTCCTTCCGTAGTGCTCCGAACTGCTTGACACCCCCAGCAGAAACTGTGCCCTAAGGGCAGGGTCAAGGGTTCAGTCAGAACTTTCTTCGGACTCGGCCGGTGCTCGAACCTCGCCCGCCGTCCCATTGATCTCCTCAACCTGCACCAGCACGTCGATCTGAGCGGGATTGCAGAGCCGGACCATGGCCTCACCGATCGTCTGCTGCATCCGCCTGCGCTTCCGACGCGGAACGTCGTCGAGGAGATCCGCCCATCCGTACTTCTCGCCGATGGCCTTGACCTGCGGAGCATAGCGCAGAGCCAGCTCCCTGCGCGCTTGTTCGTCCGCATCCGCGGGGAGGAGCTGAAATTCTCGAGATGCCTCGGTCGAATTCACTTCGGCGAGCATCGCTCTCAGCGAGGCGATCGATTTCTCGTCGAGGACTTGGGAGTAGACGAGCAGCAGCCCCCGATCCGCCTCGGTGAGAGCGCCTCTGACGGCACCGAATCCGCTCGGAAGGTCCACGGCGATGCCGTGCTCGAGTATGGCGGCGATATCGTCGCGCATCTGCTGTCGGCGAGCGATGTCTGCGGCCAACTCCTCGTCTAGCGCCACCAGGGTCGAATGCATCGGTTCCACGGCCGCGCCCTGCTCGCCGGCCCGCTCCGTCGGTCCGGAGCCATCGATGTCCAACGCCGGATCGAAGTCACGGATCTGGTTGAGCGAGAAGCCGAGTTCGCTCAGCCGCCTGATCTGCAGCAGCCGCACAAGGTGCTCGGCACGGTACTGCTTGTAGCCGTTCGCCGCGCGTTCCGGCTCGGCCAGCAGTCCGCGACCGTGGTAATGCCTCACCGTCTTGACCGTCGTACCGGCCAGATCCGCCAATTCACGAGTACTCCATGCCAACTGCGACGGCCTCCTCCCGGCTATCCGACTGCGCGGAGTTCGAGCGGTTCGCTGCCAGAGCCGCGCGACGAAGTCTTCGCGCCTTCGTGACGAAGCCTATCCGGACCGTGCTCCTCAGTGCATTCACCGAGCCAGGAGGAACACGCCCACACACTCAACATTGCATGTATGCGCATCTATGACACATACTTGCTCATACTGTTCAACTTCGATGCTGATCGCCGACTGCCTTGCGGGCATCGCACGTCAGCTCGAAGCCATTGAGAACCACACACCCTGGCTCCCTGAGCCGGCCTCACTGCGGAGGACCATATGGACCTGCAACTCATCCTGGCGCTGATCGCCGGAATCGCGACGATCGTCGTCATCGTGCTCGCGACCCGGCTCGACGCCTTCATCGCTCTGCTCCTGGCAGCCGTCGTCACCGGCATCGTCGCCGGTCAGGACCTGCTCTCCATCATCGACTCCATCACCACGGGCTTCGGTGACACCCTGGCCAGCATCGGCATCGTCATCGGTCTCGGTGTCGGCATCGGCAAGATCCTTGAAGTCTCCGGCGCCGCCGACTCATTGGCTCGAGCCTTCCTGCGCGCTTTCGGCAAGGGCCGGGAGCCCTGGGCGATGGGCACCGTCGGCTCCCTCGTCTCCATCCCGGTCTTCTGCGACTCCGGATACGTCATCATGAACCCGCTGGCCCGCTCGATCGCCCGCGTGAAGAAGGGCGGCTATGTCACCCTCGCCCTGGCTCTCGGCTGCGGAATGACGCTGACGCACCACATGGTGCCGCCGACGCCCGGCCCACTTGCGGCCACCGGCATCCTCGGTGCCGATATCGGCGCCGTCATCCTCGCCGGTATCGTCTTCACCGTCATCCTTCTGCCCGTGGTCGTCATCTACGCCCGCTGGATCGGGCCGAAACTCGAACCTGTCCTCAATGCCCAGGTCAAGCATGATGTCTACACCGAGGCGGTCGTCGACACAGCATCCGGATCCGCTGGCGGCAGCGTCCTCACCGCCGAAGGCGGAGACTCCGCCGGCACCGATTCCACCCCGAGCACCGGTAAGAAGCCCGGCGCCTTCCTCGGTTTCCTGCCCCTCATCGTCCCGCTGCTGCTCATCGTCGCCAACACCGTGAGCACGGCGATCGACAAGAACGCTCAGGGAGAACTTGCCGGAGATGCCTACGAGCCCTCCGCTTGGGTCGCGCCTCTGGCCTTCCTCGGCAACCCCGTCGTCGCTCTGATCATCGGCCTCGTCCTCGCCGTCTACACGCTTCTGCCCCGCGTGACCCCACGCAATCAGGTTCAGAGCTGGCTGGCCGACGGCGCCGCCTCGGCAGGACTCATCCTGCTCATCACCGGCGCCGGCGGCAGCTTCGGTCTGGTGCTGCGCGAATCGGGCGTCGGTGACGCCCTCGCCGAGGCGATCGCCTCGATCAGCCTGCCGGCCCTCCTCGTCCCGTTCCTCATCGCCTCGCTCGTGCGTCTGGCTCAGGGATCGGGCACGGTCGCGATGATCACCGCTGCCTCGGTGACGGCTCCGCTCATCGCCCCGCTGGGGCTCGACCCGCTCGTGGCCGTGATGGCCTGCACCGCCGGTTCGATGGTCTTCTCCTACTTCAACGACTCCTACTTCTGGGTCGTCACCCGGTTCACCGGCCTCGACGGAATCAACGCCATCAAGGGCTGGTCGGGAATCACCACCGCCGTGTGGATCTGTTCCCTTCCGCTGCTGTTCGTGCTCGACTTGGTCGTATGAGCGCCTCCCACATGTCCGGTTCCGAAACGACCGCAGCCGCCGCCTCGACGCCGGCGAGCCCGCGCATCCTCATCGTCGCCGACGACCTCACCGGCGGAAATGCGTGCGGAGCTCTGTTCGCCGAGGCGGGGCTGCGGCCGATCACCGTCACCGATACCAGCCCGGCTGGCGGCGTCGACCTCAGCGGCTTGCTCGATGACTTCGACGCGGTCGTGGTCAACACCGACTCCCGGCACCTGCCCGCACAGCAGGCAAGTGAGCTCTACACCGCACTCATCGAATCCGCCGGGACCGTCGACCTCGTGGCATGCCGAATCGACACCACCCTGCGCGGCAATGTCGGACCGGCAGCGGCCGCCGCCATTTCGGCGCGCAGACGGTCTCTCGCCGCGACCGACGGTCCCCAGCATCGCGTACTCGGCCTGTGCGTGCCGGCGTTCCCTGCCGCCGGCAGAACCACCGTACAGGGGCGACAGCTGCTGGGCGGCCGACTGCTCGAACACACCGAGCTCGCCCATGACGTCCGCTCCCCCATGCGCACCTCCGTCATCGAGGACATCCTCGCCGCCGGCACGGAACTCACCAGCCGCCTCATCGATATCGCCACGGTGCTGGCCGGCCGTGACGCCATCCGCACCGCCGTACTCGACGCCATCGGAGAAGGGACCGACGTGCTCATCGCCGATGCCCTGACCACCGACCACATCGACCTCGTCGGGTCCGTCATCGCCGAGATCAGCAACGAACTCGCCGAGGCGGCTTCCCCCGACATCCGTGACCGGGCAGGTCTGGCCGACGGAGAGCGGTTGGACTGGGTGACCATCGACCCCGGACCGGGCAGCCTCGCCCTGGCTCGGTCTCGGCTGCCGACTCGCGCCGACGGCATTCTGCTCGGCATTTCGGGATCGGCCACTGAGGTCACCCGTGCACAGCTCGCAGCAGTGGCCGAAGACCCCACGATCACGGTCCTGCGCGCACCTTTGGACGATGCGGGACTGCCCGATGTCGAGGCCACACTCGGCCTCATCGATCGGACCGCCTCGGCGCGGGCGATCATCATCGCCACCGTCCTCGAGACCAGCGACCTGCGCGACCTCACCGATGCTGAATCCGAAGAGACGACACGGCGCCTGGCAGTGATCGCCTCGGCGATCATGTCCGCCATCCCGGTCTCCGGCCTCTACACCACCGGCGGGGACGTCACCGCCACGGTGATGCGCGAGCTCGGTGCGATGGGGATGGAGATCGACAAGGAGATCGTGCCTCTGGCCGTGGGCGGTCGCCTCGTCGGCGGAAGCGCTGACGGACTGCCGATCGTCACGAAAGGCGGGCTCATCGGCGACACCGGCACCGCCGTCGACTGCCTCGAATTCCTGTCGACGACTACTCGCGTCAGGCGAGACTGAATCGTGCACGACGACCCCACCACCCCACCCACCGACATCCATCCTAACCATCTGAGGAGACAGAAATGACAGCACCAGCACTCGCCGTGACCGTGGGTGACCCGGTCGGAATCGGACCGGAGATCACCGCCACGGTGCTTGCGGAGTTCGCCGGCAGAGACGACCAGCACGGAATCGCTGTGGCGGATCTGGCCGTGATGAAACGGGCCGTCGACGTCCTCGGACTCGACGTCGAACTGCGCTCCATCTCCGACTGGTCGACCCCGTCGGCGGGTGAAGGCGTCATCGACGTCTTCGATATCGGCGTTCTCGGGGATGACCTTCCCGACTGGGGAGTCGTCGATGCCCGCGCCGGCAAGGCTTCGGTGGCCGCGATCGAGCTCGCCACCAAGGCGGCCATGGATCAGCAGATCGCCGGCATCGTCACCGGCCCCATCAACAAGGAAGCCGTATGGAAGTCCGGTTCGCAGCACCTCGGGCACACCGAAATGCTCGGTGAGCTGACCGGAGTGACGAAGCAGGACACGATGTTCGTCGTGGAGAACACGAAGGTCCCCGACCACAAACTCCAGATCTTCTTCGCCACCCGCCACATGTCCCTGCGCAAGGCTCTCGACGCCCTGACCGTGGACACACAGATCGACTCCATCGAACGCGCCCACCGTGCCCTCCAGCTCTACGGCGTCGCCTCGCCGAGACTGGCCGTCGCCGCGCTCAACCCCCACGGTGGCGAGAACGGTGCCTTCGGCGACGAGGAGATCGAGATCCTCCGCCCGGCCGTGGAGAAGGTCAATGCGGGTGGCGCCTTCGAAGTCGCCGGACCGATCCCGGCGGATTCTGTCTTCCACCAAGGGCTGACCGGCCGCTATGACGGAATCCTCTCGCAGTACCACGATCAGGGGCACATCGCATCGAAGACCTTCGACTTCGACGGCACCATCTCGGTCACCGTCGGACTGCCGATCCTGCGCACGTCCGTCGATCACGGAACCGCCTTCGACATCGCCGGTCAGGGAATCGCCGATGCGGGCACCATGCGCTCGGCCTACCGCGCGGCCATCGGCTACGCTCCGTTCGTCGACGGCATCCGCGCGGAGTACCTGCCGCAGTAGGCTGAGTCGTATCTCCGGCCGCGGCGTCGCTGCGGCCGGATCACTGCCGAAGGAGAGGGAGAACAGATGGCGATCCGCTCGGGGACCCAGCGCCGCCGCGAAGCCATTCTCGGCCTGCTCAAAACTGGTTCGTGGAGCATCCCTCGCCTGGCCGAGGAACTCGAGACCTCGGAATCGACGATCCGCCGCGACCTGCGTGAGTTGGCCGCCGACGGCGAGATCATCCGCACCATCGGCGGAGCCACAGCCGCCGGCTATGTCGAACCGCCTTTGGGCGAGCGGATGGAGCAGCAGGCGGAGGCGAAGGACATGATCGCCGCACGAGCGCTCGAACGACTCGACGACGCCCGAGTGCGCACCGTCTTCCTCGACGCCGGTTCGACGACCGTGCGTTTGGCCGAGCGGATCAGGGACCGCAAAGAGCTCACCGTGTTCACTCGCGGACTCGAGATCGCGCTGGCTCTGGCTCACCCCGCCGGCCCCACAGTGATCATGGTCGGCGGCGAAGTCTCGACACTGTCGCACGGCACCACCGGCGCGCTGTCCGATCATGCGCTGTCGCGCATCCATGTCGACATCGCATTCCTCGGCGCCGATGCCGTGGATCCGGCACGGGGCCTCGGCGAACCGAGTCTCGACGAAGCGCGGACGAAAGAGCTCATCGCCGAGCGTGCCGGAGCAGTCGTCGTCCTCGCCGACAGTTCGAAATCCGGTCGCGATGTCGCCGCCTGGGCACCGATGCCGCCCGGCTGGACGTGGATCGACGAGCACGCGTCCCACCGGCACGATTGACAATACTGCGCTGACGACTCCATTCGCCGACCACCGTGTGATCGACGACATCTGATTCTCGCGACTTCTGTGTAGAATCCCGGAGGCAGTTTCAACAGTGACTGCCTGGAGGCTCGGCATTCGTGCGAAATCCGAGCCCTGGTCTCACAAGGAGAAAGCTCTATGAGCGAACCCCACAACTCGGGTGCTGACACTGACAACGCCGCTGGGGGCGGCAAGCTGCGCAACCGGCACATCACCATGATCACGCTCGGCGGCATCATCGGTGCAAGCCTCTTCGTCGGATCCGGAAACGTCATCCGCTCGACGGGACCGGCTGCCATCCTCTCCTATCTCATCGGCGGACTTCTCGTCTTCCTCGCCATGCGGATGCTCGGTGAGATGTCGGCACGACGACCTGCCGTCGGCTCCTTCATGGAGTACGCGAACGAGTCCTTGGGCGGATGGGCCGCCTACCTCGTCGGCTGGCTGTATTGGTACTTCTGGGTCGGCGTCATCGCTTACGAAGCGGTCGTCGGCGGCGGAATCATGTCAGGCTGGTTCCCCGCGATTCCCACCTGGCTCTGGTCCCTCCTCCTCGTCATCGTCTTCATCGGCACGAACGTCCTCTCGGTCCGCGTCTTCGGTGAGGTCGAGTTCTGGCTCGCGAGCATCAAGGTCATCACGATCGTCGTCTTCCTCATCGTCGGTGCACTCTTCGTGCTCGGCGCCTGGCCCAACGCGACGAACTCCGTATCCAACCTGTGGGACCACGGCGGTTTCATGCCCATGGGCTTCAGCGCCGTGATGATCGGCGTGGCCACCGTCATCTTCAGCTACTTCGGCACCGAGATCGCCGTCATGGCATCGGCCGAGTCAGTCGATCCGGCTCGCGGCATCAACCAGGCCACCCGGACCGTCATCTGGCGGATCATGCTGTTCTTCGTCGGCGGCGTGCTCATCATCGTCACCGCGGTTCCCTGGGATGAGCTGCCCGATCCCGATACGATCGCTCCGTTCGCTCATGTCTACGGTCTCTTCGGTCTGCCAGGTGCCTCGGCGATCATGACAATCGTCCTGTTCACCGCTGTCATCTCGGTGCTCAACTCCGGCCTCTATTCGGCCTCCCGCATGTTCGCCTCCCTGGCCGACAAAGGGTATGCGCCGGCGCTCATCCGCAAGCGCTCGAAGACGAACGTCCCGGTGGCAGCTCTCATCGCTTCGAGCCTCGGTGCGCTGGCGGCCGTTGTCGCCAACTTCACCGTCCCGGCGTCGGGGATCTTCGACTTCATCATGAACTCCGGCGGTCTCGTAGCCCTCTTCGTCTATGTCTTCATTGCCCTCGCCCAGTGGCGCATGCGACTCAAACTCAGCCCGGCCGAGCGAGAAGCTCTGACCTTGAAATCGTGGCTGACGCCGATCCTCAACATCTTCCTCATCATCGTCGTCATCGGCGTCGTCATCATCATGCTCCTCAGCGAGGACGGCCGGGCACAGGTGTGGACGAGCCTAGTCGCCACTGCGGTGCTCTTCGCCGTGTGGCCGCTCGTCAAGCGTCGCCTCAACGCTCGCGGGATCGATACGTCTCCGGCGATGGATCAGCGTGCAGCAGCCGCGGTAGAGGAATCTGCGGCCTCCTGATCCAGCACCGCAGTTCGGACATCTGAGCCATTCGGCCTGAGTCGATTGAGTGAAGGGACCGTGCATATGCGCGTTCCCTCCACTCATTCATCTGATCTCGACGTTTTCGATCCGATCTACGGCGCTCGGCGCAAAAATGAGGGTATCGTCCACCGGATGAGCCGGCGCAGGTGCCGTCGGCCGTCGGCTATGGGCACCGGCATCGGCGGAGGTGGGAACTGCCATGCGGATGAGATCGGTCGCCTTCCTGACCGCAGATAGACTAACCCGTCTCCCCGATGCATCGGGCTAGACTTTACTCAGACATGAACCGCCGAACCGGCATGCCAGCCACATCTAGGACATCGAAGTCATGCATTTCACAAGTAAGTTCGCTCCCACCATCGCTGGATTCTGTGCGGTCGCACTTGCTCTTGCCGGGTGTACATCAACTGGCGCATCCGATCAGAACGCAGCCGAAGATTCGACGCCGGCAGAGTCGCAGGGGTCTTTTCCGACATTGAACCGAATCGAATCGTCGGGAGTCGTGAAGATCTGTACTACCGGGGACTACCGTCCTTTCACCTATTTCGACCCGAAGGCGAAGGAATGGTCGGGCATTGACGTCGACATGGGTCGCACTTTCGCCGACGACCTCGACGCGAAACCAGAATTCGTCAAAATCGGCTGGGACGAATTCCCATCTAAGATTCGAAAAGGCGCGTGCGACATAGGCATGGGAGGGCTCTCTATCACCACAGAGCGGGCCGCACAACTGTATATGTCGGATCCGACCGCGCAGGACGGTAAGACTCCCATCACCCAGTGTGGGAAGGTGGACAAGTACGACTCGATTGACAAGATCAACGATGACGATGTTGAAGTCATCACGCCAAAAGGTGGCACCAACGAAGAGTTCGCCGCGGAGCACTTTCCCGAGGCCAAGGTCATCAAATGGGACGACAACAATACGATCTTCGACCAGATCATCAAAGGCGAGGCCGATGTCATGGTGACCGACGCACCAGAGACCAAGTGGGTAGCCCATGAAGAACCGGAACTCTGCGCCGTCAACCCGGACAAACCCTTGAACTTCAACGAACAGGGCTATGCAATACGTTCAGGCGACGACCAGATGCTTGAATACCTCAACACTTGGCTGCGTATCACCCAGCATGACGGCACCTATGCCGGGGCCGAAAAGAAATGGTTCGGATAGCTCGAAAGAGAAGACTACTCTTTTCGCTTGCACAGACAAATTCGGTCATTGATTAAGTTTTCTGTCAACCCGATTGCCATAACGATAACTTCACTGTTCCCTGTGAAGAAGATTTGCCGCTCCGATATTGACGACGCAGAGCGTCCTTCCAGGTCAGATACGCCAAAACCGAATATTCTCCTAATGACACGCCGATGATTTGACAGGATTCTTCGATTGAGAAGCTGAGCACTGGCTCGTAACGTGGCTTCGGTTCGAATGAAGGATCACTTCGACTGTGGTCCACATGACTGGAGGAATTCATGAGTATTCCCTATACCTCAGGATCCGCATCACCTGCTTCCCCGCCCGAACCTGATCTCAAGACGGTCCGCAAGGCCGTCGCCGCCTCCGCCCTGGGCAATGCGACGGAGTGGTTCGACTACGGTCTCTACGCCGTTTCAGTGACCTATCTCGCTCAGCACTTCTTCCCCGGCGAGCATGCTCAGCTGATGGCGCTGCTGACGTTCGCCGTGTCCTTCATCTTCCGCCCACTCGGCGGGATCATCTGGGGCCCGATGGGCGATCGCCTCGGCCGCAAACGCGTATTGGCGCTGACGATTCTGCTCATGGCCGGTTCCACATTCTGCATCGCGCTGCTGCCGTCCTACGCCACGATCGGCGTCGCCGCACCCATCATCCTCGTTCTGCTCCGCGTCATCCAAGGCTTCTCCTCAGGCGGTGAGTATGGTGGTGCCGCCACCTTCATGGCCGAATACGCCCCGGACAACCGGCGCGGATTCTTCGGCAGCTTCCTCGAATTCGGCACTCTGGCCGGAATGGCCGCCGGTTCGCTCTTCGTCCTCCTTCTGCAGCTCGGACTCGGCGAACAGACGATGACGGACTGGGCATGGCGGATTCCGTTCGTCTTCGCCGGTGTGCTCGGCGTCGTCGGCCTGTACCTGCGCTCACAGCTCGACGAATCCCCTGTCTATGAAGAGCTGGACAACAGCGATCAAGGCAAGTCCGTCAAGGAGGTCTTCGCGACCCTGTTCGCGAACTACAAGAAGCAGCTCCTCGTCCTCGGCGGCATGGTCGTCGCGGTCAACGTGGTCAACTACACGCTGCTGTCCTACATGCCCACCTACCTGCAGAACCCAGTCGGCATGAGCGCGAACGCCTCACTGACCGTGATGTTCCTCGCCCAGGCATTCATGATGATCCTCATCCCGTTCGGCGGAATGCTTTCGGACAAGGTCGGGCGCAAGCCCGTCTGGTACTTCTCGCTCATCAGCCTCTTCGTCGCGGCGATTCCGATGTTCATGCTCATGGCCAATGGCTTCGTGTGGGCACTCGTCGGACTGGCCGTCCTCGGTGTCCTCTACATCCCGCAGATCTCGACCATCTCGGCGACGTTCCCGGCGATGTTCCCCGGACCTGTGCGCTTCGCAGGCTTCGCTATCTCTTACAACGTCTCCACTGCACTGTTCGGTGGCACCGCCCCCTCGATCAGCGATGGACTCATCGGCGCGACGGGAAACACCATCATTCCCGCCTACCTCGTCATGGCTGCATGCGCGATCGGTTTGATTGCCACGATCTTCATGAAGGAGACGAACGGTGCCTCGCTGCGCGGCTGCGGCCTCCCCGAGACCGGCGCGGACGTCATCCTCGACGAATCGGAGCTCGTCGACGACGCGAAATGACCGTCCGGACCCCTCGTGACCGCATCTGAGTGACGCGTCACCTACGGCAGAGCAGACCGGCGGCACTACAGCGGAACTTCCGTTGCAGTGTCGCCGGTCTTCTGCGACTGAGTCTGGGTTAATCTCGTGTCATGGTCACGTTGATTCCCGAACAGCCAGATTTCAATGGATCTACGGCCGAGGAGCTCGTGTGGAATGCTCTGTGCCGGCAGCTGCCCGATGCAGCGGCGATCATCCATGGTCAACGACTGACCGGCGATGACAAGGATGTCGAGATCGATTTCCTCATCCTGTGGCCGGGCGCCGGCATCGCCGTCGTCGAGGTCAAAGGCGGACGCGTCGACGTCGTCGACGGCGCTTGGTTCACCTCCGGCGCCCAGGGAAAGCGAAACCGACTGCCCACCTCTCCCCTCGAGCAGGCGATGATCGCCAAGCACACCCTCGTGGACTATCTGCGCCCGCGGCTCTCCCGCCTCCCCGGACCGATCAGCCACCTTGCGGTCCTCCCCTACACGGAACTGCCGAGCGACTGGGACCAGCCGGACGCGCCGAGGCGTCAGCTCGTCGACGGCACCGAGATCGGTTCCCTGGCATCGAAGATCGCCACTCAGCTGCGCTTCGACTTCGACCCCGAACGCCACGACCCCACGGCCGGCCACGAGTTCGTGCTGAAGAACCTCCGCAGGACCAACCAGGCGGTGGAGAATCTCAAGCTCAGAGCCTCCGAAATCTCTGACCGAGCCGATGCCCTCAGCCGTGAGCAGGCGAAGCTCATCCGCATCCTCCGCCACCAGAATCGTGCCGAGATCAGCGGCGGTGCAGGATCGGGCAAGACCTATCTGGCCCTGCTCAAGGCCAGAGCGCTGACGCAGGAGGGGAAGAAGGTCGCCCTCATGTGCTATTCCCGCGGGCTCGGCCGCTTCCTCCAGCTCTTCACCGCACAATGGCCCGAAGTCGACCGGCCCGCGTTCGTTGGGCTCTTCCACGACCTGCCCATCAGCTGGGGTGCGCCCACCGGCAGCGACGACGACTCGGAGTACTGGGAACAG
Organism: Brevibacterium sp. H602; assembly: GCF_051172395.1. Lineage (NCBI taxonomy): Bacteria > Bacillati > Actinomycetota > Actinomycetes > Micrococcales > Brevibacteriaceae > Brevibacterium > Brevibacterium sp. H602. Next base: position 58,634 of record NZ_JBPIZD010000013.1, read on the forward strand.
CGACTGCCCACGATGCTCAAGGAACTCGCCGACGAGCGTCCGCGCAAGAGCCTCTTCGACGCCATCGTCATCGACGAAGGCCAGGACTTCAGCCTGCTGTGGTGGGAAGCCGTCCAATCCTGCCTGCGCAATCAGCTTGCCGACACCCTCTACGTCTTCACCGATGAGCGCCAACGGATCTTCGACCGTCACGGCGCATCACCGATCACGATGAACCCCATCCAGCTCGACGAGAATCTGCGCAACTCATCCCAGATCGTCGCCGGAATCGCCGACCTCGCGTTGGAACCGCCGATCGCACGCAACGGACCCGGCGACGAAATCGAGTGGATCGACGTCGGCCTCGAGGATGCCGTAGCCGAAGCGGATGGGCAGGTCGAAGCACTCATGGATGCCGGGTGGAACGCCGGCCAGGTCGCGCTGCTGACCACCGGATCCAGGCATCCGGAGCAGAAGAACATCGTGGAGAGCGAAGGGATCGCAGCCTACTGGGATTAGTTCTTCGCTGAAGAGGACGTCTTCTACGGGCATGTGCTCGGATTCAAAGGACTCGAAAGGCCCGCCGTGGTGCTCAGCCTCAACGGGTTCAGAGACCCCCAGCGGGCCATCGACATGCTCTACGTCGGTATGTCGAGAGCGACGACGAAGCTCATCGTCGTCGGCGACCTGACCATCTTCGACGAGATCTACGACAACTGATCGCTCAGCTTCTCACCGGCTCTCGTCGGTGGGTCTGCGATCTCAGTCCGGTGCCGCACCCAAGAGCAGGGTTCGCGCGGTCCGCTGCCAGGTGGTGAGCATCGGCTCCCGGTGTGGGTCACGTCGGGAGAAGGTGTAGGTCACGGCCATTCCGCGCATGCTCGCGAAGATCATCGTGAAGACCTCATCGAACTCCGGGTTCCGCGTGACCGCCGATCCGAAGAGCTCACGGGCATTGTCCCTGACGCGGTCGAGGACGATCTTCTCGTGCTCACGGACGTTTCCGGCCAGTTCATCGTCGGTGCGCGAAGCCGTCCACAGTTCGAGGGCAGAGAAGAAGCTGCCGTGCATCAGCCCCGTCCACAGGGTCCGAATCGCCCAATCGCTTCTGGCGTCGGCGGCGTCGGGTCGTTCCGTTTCCAGTATCCGACCGAATTCGTCGTCCTGGTCCTCCAGCCGTAGGCTGAGTCTCTGTTCGCCGAGGCGGCTGACTGCAGCCGTGAGCAGATCCTGCTTTGAGGGAAAGTGGTGGAGCAGACGCCCCCTAGTCACCCCCGCGATCGATTGGACTCTCACCGTCGTCGTCGCCGCATATCCTTCGCGCAGCAGGCATTCGATCGTGGCATCGAGGATGAGGTCGCGTGAGCGCGCAGTGCGTTCGGCCTGGTTGCCGGCATCCATCGCATCCCCTTCTGCCGTGTTCCGTTCTGGAGCTGTTCGACACCGCAGAACTGCGGTCGAAACGGGCTGCTTCCGACTATCTCACAGATCCAGTCTGTATTGACTGTTTTTCAGGCGGATGCCAGACTGAACGCACGCTCAGTGACCGGGCACACATCATCGCCTCGGCCCGAAGACCGGCCTGTCTGCCCGCCCAGCGACAACCACTGCTTGAGAAGAGGACGCAATCGATGAAGAGGAATCTGTACAACGAGGATCACGAGGCATTCCGAGGATCGGTCGCTGCGTTCCTCGACCGCGAAGTCGTCCCCCACTTCGAGGATTGGGAGGAGAACCACCTCGTCGATCGGGAAATGTGGCGCAAGGCAGCGCAGTCGGGCATCATCGGCCTGGCCATCCCCGAGGAGTTCGGCGGTGGCGGCGTCTCCGACTTCCGGTTCGAGATGGTGCGAGCCGAAGAGATCGCCCGCCGTGGCGTCGGTGCGGCCACGAGCGGCTGGGGCGTCTCAGACGGAATCGTCCCCGGCTATCTCATGGAGTTGGGCACTCGGGCGCAGAAACAGAAGTATCTGACTGGACTGACCTCGGGCGCGATGATCGGGGCGATCGCCATGACCGAACCGGATGCCGGTTCGGATCTGCAGGGCATCACCACGAAGGCTGTCCGCGACGGCGACGATTGGATCATCAACGGCGCCAAGACCTTCATCACCAACGGCATCCACTGTGATTTCGTCATCGTCGTCGCCCGCACTAACCCGGAGGCGAAGGCGTCTCAAGGCACTTCGCTGTTCATCGTCGAGGCAGGCACACCTGGGTTCGAGAAGGGCCGCAAACTGAAAAAGCTCGGCCTGGACGCCCAGGACACTGCCGAACTCTCGTTCACCGATGTCCGGGTGCCGGCCGATGCCCTCCTCGGCGAACTCGATCAGGGGTTCATCCACCTCATGGTCAACCTCCCCACCGAACGCCTCCTCATCGGATCGGGAACCCTGGCATCGGCGCGGGCAGCGCTGGCATGGACGGCCGAGTACGTCTTCGACCGCCCCGCTTTCGGTCAGACCATCGGCGACTTCCAGAACACCCGTTTCGAACTCGCCGAGCTCGAAACCCGAGTAGACGCCCTGGAGGCGTTCGTCGACCGCTGTGCCCTGGCTCTCAACGAAGGCGAACTCACTGCGGTCGACGCCGCCAAGGCGAAGTACTTGGGCTCGGACCTCGAGATCGAGGTCGTCAATCGCTGCCTGCAGCTCTTCGGCGGCTACGGCTACATGCTCGAGTTCCCCATCGCTCGCGCCTACAAGGACAACCGCATCCAGGCGATCTTCGGCGGAGCGAATGAAGTGATGAAGGAACTCATCGGACGCGATATCGCCAAGCGCCACCGCAAGAGGTGATGACGCCTGCGGCTACTCTCCCGCGACTTCGAGGAGGACCTTGCCCATCACGGCACGGCCGTCGAGTTCCCTGATCGCCGAGGAGGCCTCGGCGAGCGGGTAGTTCGCGTGGATGCGCGGGTTGAGGTCACCTGTGGCAACGTGCCCGAGGACGGCGTCCCACTGCTCGTGAATGAAGTTCGGGTGACCCCAGGCCGCCGCGCCCCAAGCGACGCCGTCGACAGAGATGTTCTTCAGCAACAGGCGATTGACCTTGATCGAGGGGATTTCACCGGCAGTGAAGCCGAGAACGAGAAGCCGACCGAACGGAGCGAGCACTCGTGTCGAATCGGTGAATCGGTCGCCGCCGACGGGGTCGAAGACGAAATCGACGCCGCCCGGACAGATCTCCTTCGCCGCGTCCTTGAAGCCGTCGGCGAGGACGACATGCGTGGCGCCGATCTCGCGAACCGCTTCAGCCTTCGCCTGGGTCGAGACGACGGCGATGACTTCGAGGCCCATCGCCAGACCCAGCTGCACTGCGGCCGAACCGAGACCGCCTGCGGCTCCGTGGACGAGGAGGCTCTGGCCAGGCTGGGCATTCGCGCGCACCCGCAGTGCGAAGTCAGCGGTGAGCACGTTCATCGGCATGCCTGCGGCATCGGCCAAGGAAACCGAATCCGGGACCTTCACGGTGGCCTCGTCACCGGCGACGAGGTATTCGGCGAAGGTACCCTTTCCGGTGATCGCAGCAACGCGGTCCCCGACGGAGTAGCGGGAGTCCGGACCCACCTCGGCGACGACGCCGGAGGCCTCGGAACCCAGAGTGAAGGGCAGGTCGTGCTTGACCTGGTACATTCCGCGAGTCTGCAGGACTTCGGGGAACGTCACGCCGGCATATGCGACCTTGATGAGCACCTGGCCCGGCCCCGGCGACGGGCGCTCCACATCGAGATGCTCCACATCAGCGGGGCCGGTCAGAGCGGTGACGCGAATGGCTTTCATAGTTTCCTCGCTATCGTTGTGACGCACACGGAACACTCGAGCTCCGGTGTCGGCGGTCTTCTCACCTCTATCACACCGAGCGGCTATGACCGTGATCACTTTCACGGCTTGACTCCCCCGCTCGGGATGAATACTGTGAACTCTACTGAACGACTGTTCACTCGGGAAGGTCAAGGATGACACAATCACCGGCAGGGTTCGATGCGGACAGCATCGGCAGATGGATCGAGCGGAGATTCGGGATCAGCGATTTCGACGTCGAAGTTATGTCGGTCGGTCGGTCGAATCTGACGTTCACCATCCTCGTCGACGGCAACCCACGCTGGGTCCTGCGCCGCCCTCCCCTGGGCCACGAGGGCGGCAGCGCTCACAATGTCGCCCGCGAGGGCCGGATCATGGCAGCGCTCAATGACAGTGACGTTCCGGTGCCGACCGTCCTCGACATCGTCGACGACCCCGAGGTCCTCGATGTGCCCTTCGTGTTCATGGATCACTGCCCGGGATTCCCGATCAACACTCCCACCGAGTGGGAGTCCATCCCACCTGAGAACCGCCGCGACTGTGCATTCGGCATGGTCGACGCGCTGGCGGCGATCCATTCCGTCGACGTCGATGCTGTCGGATTGTCCGATCTGCGTCGACCCGGCGGACTCATCGACCGGCAGCTGCGTCGTTGGATCGGGCAGGTCGAGAAGATCGCGATGCGCGAGACTCCGACAATCCACGAAGTCCACGATGTCCTCCGCGAGGCCATGCCCGACCCTGCGGGCTCGCCCGTGGGAATTGCACACGGGGACTTCAAACCGAACAATATGATCTTCGCGCCGTCGGGGTCGGTCAACGCCGTCGTCGACTGGGAGCTGACAGCCATCGGCGAGGTGCTCACCGACCTCGGCTATTTCGTCGCCATGCTCACGGTGCCCGAACAGTACACCAGCATCTGGGTGCCCCGAGCCGACGACGGTTTCCCCACCACAGACGAACTCATCGACCGCTATCAGGAAGTCAGCGGGCACGAAGTCCACGATGTCAGCTACTACTCGGCGTTCGCGATGTGGAAACTGGCCTGCATCCGTGAAGGCGTCTACACACGACTGGCGACAGGCAAGATGGGCGACCTCGATCTCGACCCGGAAGAGGCCGGAGCCGGGGTCGAAGACCTCGCTCGCCAAGCCCTCGACCTGTTGGAGAGATCATGACCTCATCCCTGGTCGGCAAGCGTGCGGTCGTCACCGGGGCCGCCGGTGGAATCGGCGCCGCTTTGGCCGCCGAGCTCATCGAACGCGGTGCGTCAGTCGTTCTCGCGGACCTCTCCCCCACGGTCGGCGACACCGCCGCCGTACTCGGCACCTCGGCATTCGCGTGGACAGGCGACGTGTCATCGGTCGAAGGAATCGGTGCGCTCATCGAATCTGCCGACGACAGCCTCGGCGGGATCGATCTTTACTTCGCCAATGCCGGAATCATCGGTCCGGCGATGCTCGGAGAATCCGACGCCGACTGGGACACGATCATCGACGTCAACACGCGCGCCCATGTCCGCGCCGCGCAGGCACTCGTCCCCCGTTGGCAAGAGGCCGGTTCCGGGTATTTCGTCGCCACCGCCTCGGCGGCAGGGCTGCTCACGCAGATCGGCTCGGCCGCATATTCGGTGACCAAGCATGCGTCAGTCGGATTCGCGGAATGGTTGGCCATGACCTATCGCGACGACGGAATCCGCGCCTCGGTGGTCTGCCCGATGGGAGTGAACACGAATCTGCTCGACGACGCCGGATCCGCCGGCGGCGCCGCCCAGAGGGCCGTGACCTCAGCCGGGACCGTCCTGGAGCCCGCCGAGGTGGCCGCCATCGTCCTCGACGCCGTCGAGAACGAGCAGTTCCTCATCCTGCCGCACCCCGAAGTGCTCGAGATGTACCGGATGAAAGGCAGCGACTACGACCGCTGGCTGCGCGGAATGTCCCGATACCAATCCCGACTCAGCGAACAGTGACACCGAGCCCCACCAACGAGTGAGACTCGCCCGAGACCAGACCTCACAGCAGTGTGAGACCCACCGAGAAGCAAGGAGCCCACGTGTTGGAAATCAGCGAACGCGGACGCGAGTATCAGGAGCGTCTGAACGCCTTCATGGACGAATTCGTCTACCCGGCCGAGCCGGTCTACGCCGAGCAGATGGCCGCGGCGGCCAGCCCCCACACACAGCCGCAGATCCTCGAAGACCTCAAAGCCGAAGCGAAGAAGCAGGGCCTGTGGAACCTCTTCCACCCGCACCCGGAATGGGGACCCGGGCTGACGAACCTCGAATACGCTCCATTGGCCGAGATCACCGGACGCAGCCTGGAGATCGCCCCGGAAGCGATCAACTGCAATGCGCCGGACACCGGCAATATGGAGGTCTTCACGGTCTTCGGCACCGATGACCACAAGGAGAAGTACCTGCGGCCCCTGCTCGAGGGTGAGATCGCTTCGGCCTTCGCCATGACCGAGCCGGCCGTGGCCAGCTCCGATGCGACGAACGTCGAGATGAGCATGGAGCGCACCGACGACGGATTCGTGCTCAACGGCCGCAAGTGGTTTGCGTCGAACGCGATGCACCCGAACTGCCGGGTGCTCATCGTCATGGGCAAGACCGATCCCACCGCCGAGGTGCACCGTCAGCAGTCGATGCTCGTCGTGCCGATCAATGCCGCCGGAGTCACCGTGGTGCGCAACCTGCCCGTATACGGCTACGCCGACCGGGAGGGCCATGCCGAGATCGTCTTCGAGAACGTGCTCGTGCCGTTCAAGGACATTCTCAAGGGCGAGGGCGAAGGCTTCGCCATCAGTCAGGCGCGCCTGGGTCCGGGCCGGATCCACCACTGCATGCGTGCCATCGGAGCCGCCGAGCGGGCGCTCGAACTCATGGTCAAGCGCGCAGAATCCCGCGTGACTTTCGGTGAGAAGCTGTCGAACCGGGCGAACATCCAGGACTGGATCGCCGAGTCCCGGATCGAAATCGATCAGGCTCGCCTGCTGACCCTGCACGCCGCGGACATGATGGACAAGTACGGCAACAAGGTGGCGAAGAACGAGATCGCTGAGATCAAGGTCGTCGCACCGACGATGGCGCTGAAGGTCATCGATCGGGCGGTTCAGGTCCACGGCGGCGGCGGAGTCACCGAGGACTTCCCACTGGCCCGGATGTGGGCGCATATGCGCACCCTGCGTCTGGCCGATGGACCGGATGAAGTGCACAAGCGCTCTATCGCCCGCAATGAGATCAGGAAATACCGCGCTTGAGGTCGACTCTTCCGCGATACAGTGAGACCCCACCGCGCCCGCAGCAGAGTGCACGGGCCTGGCACAGCCTGCGAAAGGATGTTCAATGACGAACAATTGGTTTGAGGAGCGCCCATGGATCACCACTTTGGGCGATCTCGCTCAGGAGCCCTATGTCCTGCGGGATTCCACGCCCTTGGCCGATCTGGCTGACACGGTCGACGCCCGTGGCGACGAGGAAGGCATCAACTACTACGGATTCACCCTGACCTGGGCGGAGTTCGACCGCTGGTCGACGGCTTTCGCTGCCTTCCTCTCGGCCCACGGGATCAAGCCCGGCGACCGTGTCGGCATCTATGACCAGAACACCCCCGCGTTCGTGATCTCCACCTATGGGATCTGGAAGGCCGGAGGCACCGTCGTCCCCCTCAACCCCATGTACCGCGGCGAGCTCGATCACATCTTCGCCGATTCCGAGGTCAAGGGACTCATCGTCTCTCAGGCCGCCTATCTCGACCGGGTCAAGGACTATACGGCGGACCTGCCACTGGTTGTGCTCAGTGATGACCGGAGCTTCCAGGCGGATGGCCCTGATGCGATCTATGCGATGTTCGACAAGCTTCCGCGGTTCGAGGAGCTGCCGCCCGCCGAGGGACGTTTCGCGTTCGCAGAGGCGGTGGAGGGCTACCTCGATACCGATTTCACCCCGCACTCCCCTGCTCCGTCGGACCTCGGTCTCATCGCCTACACGTCAGGCACCTCGGGACGGTCGAAGGGAGCGGCGGCGACTCATGCGAATATCTCGAGCAACTCGCGTTACTGCCTGCGCAACCCGATCCTGGGTCCCGGCGACGGCTACGTCTCACTGGCTCCCTTGTTCCACATCACTGGATTCATCTGCCAGTTCCTTGCGGCTGTGGCCGGTGGTGCCCGGCTCATCCTCAACTATCGTTTCGAACCTGGTTCGCTCATCGCTCTGTGTGATCGGGAGAAGCCTGCGTACATGGCTGGCCCGGCCACGATATATACGGCGATGATGGCGCACCCCGACTTCAGCGCCGAGAAGTTCGCATCTTTCAAGTCCCTCATGTCCGGCGGTGCACCGCTGCCCGAAGGACTGGTCAACAAGTTCGAAGAGCGTGCCGAGATCTATGTCGGTCAGGGCTACGGCCTGTCGGAGACCTGCGCTCAGGTCGCCACCGTGCCGCATGGATTCCAAGCCCCGGTCGACCCGGACAGCGGGAACCTCGCCTGCGGTCTTCCGCAGCCGGATGTGATGATCCGCATCCTCGATGACGACGGTCAGCCCGTGGGCCCCGGGGAGGTCGGAGAGGTTGCGATCTCCGGACCGCAAGTGGTCTCCAGTTACCTCAACAACCCGCAGGCCACCGCAGAGCAGATCCCCAACGGCGAGCTGCACACGGGCGATGTCGGGTTTATGAATGAAGACGGGTGGCTGTTCATCGTCGACCGGAAGAAGGACATGATCAATGCCTCCGGCTTCAAAGTCTGGCCGCGGGAAGTCGAGGATGTGCTCTACATGCACCCTGCCATCCAAGAGGCAGCTGTCGTGGGCATCCCCGATGACTACCGCGGCGAGGATGTGTCGGCGTTCGTCACCCTGCAGCCCGGCGCCGAGGCGACCGCTGAGGAGATCATGTCATTCTGCCGGCAGAAGCTCGCTTCCTATAAGGCTCCGCACCAGGTGACGTTCATCGATCAGCTGCCGAAGACGAGTTCGGGCAAGATCCTGCGGCGGACCATCCGCGCCGATGCCGTCGAAGCCGCCCAGGCAACCAAAGCGGCAGCGGGGTCTGCCGACTGAGGCTGAGGTCGGGGCTGAGATTCAGCCCAGGCTGACGGTTTCGGCGCCGCCGATGGAGGCGAAGCGGTCGGGCTGACAGGTGAGCAGAATGACCTGGGCCGTGCGGCCGACATTGCCGAGGATGACGTTGAGGGCGGACAGGCGCTGCTCATCGGAGAAGCCGAAGGCATCGTCGAGGATGACCGGTGCTCCGGCTTCCGCATCGACGAGGGTGGCGACGGCGAGTCGCCCGATGAGCGCCAGCTGTTCCTTCGTCCCGCCCGAAAGCGCGTCGAAGGCCACGGTGCGTCCGTCGAGCGTGCGGGAGACGATTTCGAGATTCTCGGAGATCTCCACCGACAGTCCCTGACCGAAGATCACCCGACCCAGCTTCTCGATCGCCTCCTTGAACGGGGCGACGTACCTCCGCTGAGCCTCTTCCTTGTGTGCGAGCACGGTGTCGCGCAGCAGTCGGATCGCATTTGCCTGCCGCTGCATGCGAGCCTGCTTCGACCGAATGGACTCCACGTTCTGCTCTGCAGCTTTGAGCTTGTCGTAGATGCCCTCGGCCGCACGGTCATCGATGAGAGCCGAGAGCTGATCGACCTCCTGCCGGTCCTTCTCCTGCTGCTTCTGTTTGCTGTCGACGAGCTGGAGAGCGTTCTGCAGTCGCATCTCAAGAGTCTCGGGGTCGGCGGCCTCGTATGCGGAGCGTGCGGCAGCGGCTTCGTCCTCAGCCTGTGTCTGTGTCGCCGTGGCAGCGGTCAGTGCTTCGTCGAGGGACTCATCGGAGTTCGCTTCCCTGTCCATGCTCAGGCGGGTGCTGAGGTTCTGCAGCGTCGTCGCCGCCTGTTCGCGCGTCGACTGTGCACGCACGGCTGACACCCGTGCCTCATCCCGGTCGGTGCGAATGCGTTCGAGCACGGTCCTAGCCGTCTCGACCTGCGCGGTCGCATCGTCAACGGCTGCTGACGTCGATTCGACCAGTGCTTCGAGGTCGTCGATCGATGCGGCGGTTCCGGTGGTATCAGCGGGGTCCCCCGCCACGTGTTCGGCTCGGGTGAGCGCGGCATCGAGTCCGTCGCGGTCGTCGTCGCCGATGAGCACCCGCAGAGTCGATGAGGCTTCGGCCAGCACGGCCTCGGCATCGGTGCGCACCTCGCTGCGTTCGCGTGCCTGTTCTAGGGAGGTCACGCCGAGCCGGTCGAGTTCCGCGTCGAGAAAGGTCTGTGCGGAGTCGAGGGCCCGGTCGAGTTCGGCTGGTGACTGTCCCGGTCGCACAGTGATGTCGACGACGGAGTCGACGAGGATCTGCAGGTCCGAGGTGACGGCGAATTCCTCGGCGGACCCCTTGGGCACATCGGTTCCGTCGATGCTCACGGCGGTATCGCCGAGGCGGCGGGCGACGATCTGTGCGGCGGCCGCGGTCTTCGCGTTCTGCGCAATGCGCAGCTCGGTGAACAGTCCTCCGAGTTTCTCCACGTCTTTCGCGGTCACGGTGATCGACCCGATCGTCGCTTTCGCCTCGGCTGCTCTGCGTTCCTGGTCGCGGATGTCGGCCAGCCTCTTCCGCAGAGTGTCGACCTCTCTGCGTGCGCGGGCCCGAGCGAGATCGGCGGCTGCGGTCTTCGCTTCAACCTGAGCGGTGAGAAGTGCGGCCTGTTTGGCCTCGAGGCCCTTCTGCGCCTCGGCGAGAGACGAGTCCTCTTCCTGCTGTGCGGTCGTGACCGTCTTGAGTGCATCGTCGGCAGTCTTCACCGACTCTTCGGCCGTGGTGACCTCGGTGATGAGTGCCTGACGTCGGTCTCGCGCCTCCTCGGCACGCTGACGTTCTCTCTGTGCGACGCCCGCGCGTTCGAGAGCTCGATCGAGTTCGGCCTTGAGCCCGGACACGGACTGCACAGCCTGTTCAGCCTCTTCGCGTTCGGTCACGGCCGATGCCAGCTGAGTGCGCCCATTCGTCAGCCTCTCGGCTGCTCGGGCATGCCGGTCGACGAGCCCGTCCATATCGGCGCTGCGCGCCTTCAGTTCACGATGCTGCTCTTCGGCACCGGGGAGTTCTTCGGTGAGTCTGCGCAGCTCACCCGTCTCCTTGCCCTTTGCCGTGAAGAACCTCAGGTATTCGGTTTCGACTCTGTCGAGGAAGGCATCGTGGTCAGCCGGTTCCTCCCCGGCCTCGCCCAAAGCACCGTGCAGTGCCTTGATCTCGGCCAGGGAGGCCTGATCGAGGCTGCGTCCCTGAGCGACGTCGAGGGCGTCGAGCAGGTCGACATCGACGGTTTCGTCGAGGATCGCCAAGAACCGTTCGTGTGCTTCGCTGCCGCTGAGCTGTTCGGGGACGGGTTTGAGAACGCTCAGCTCGGTGAAGGGCTGTTTGATCCAGCGTTTGCTGTATCGGAGTTCGTAGTCCCCGGTGCTCAGGTGCAGTTCGACCTGCGGACCGACATCGGAGCCGACCGGTTGGGTGTCTTTGACGCTGGCCTTGCGGGAGCTGTCCTTGTCCTCGCGCAGCTGTGTGATGGCCTGATGGATCGAAGACTTCCCGACCTCGTTCGGGCCCTCGACGATCGTCACCCCGGAGCTGAAGTCGACGGTGGCGTCGCTGATGGCGCGGTAGTCGATGAGGCGGATGGAATGGAGTCTCATGAGCCGCTCCTGGCGAATCGAAAGAGCAGGCCGAGTGCGTCTTGGGCCGTGACTGCTGAGTCGTCGTCTGCTGTGGCTCGTGCGGAGAGCTCGTCAAGAGTCTCCTGCAGATATCCGCTCAGTCCGAGATCGGCGAAGTCGTCGTCGGCGGCGACGACGGCCAGGTCCATGTGCCGCTCCCAGAGTGAGACGAGCGCGAACAGGTCGGAGAAATGGTCGAGCTGTTCGTCGAGTCGGGCTTTCGCCGCCGTCGGCAGAGTGCCGCGCAGGATCAGCCACACCGCCGTGCGGTCCTTGTCGGGAACGGCATTCATCTGCTCTTCGAACTCGGTGACATCCTCGGCGGAGTTGAGGTCGGCTTCGATGACGGTGAAGGCCCATGTGCCGACGTGGATCTTCTCGACCTCGGCCCGGTGGGTGTCGGCGTCGATGTCGACGAGGAGCACGTTGCCCGGATCGGTCTCCCGCCGTGAGGTCACCTCCGGTGCTCCGGGGTACCAGATGCGGTCGGCGACCTCGAAGGTTGCGTGTCGGTCGCCGAGTGCGACGAACTGGGCACGGTCGTCGCGCAGCAGTGCCCGCAGATGGTCGGTGTCGATTGTGGCCAGCGATTCCCGATCGGGGTCGAGGACGCTCACGGCTCCGTGGCCGGCGATGATCCGGATATCACCGGCCGCCACCTCGGCGAGGTCTTTCGTCGCTGCGGCGACGAGATCCCCTTGGGGATGTTTGGAGGACCATGGGGCGCCGATGATCTCGACCCCGGGAACGACGGTGAAGGGGTCGCTGTCGCGCAGGACATGCACATGGGAGGGCACTCGCGAGGAGAAGGCTGGGGAGTCGTAGATCGATGCGGCGTCCAAGGGGTCGTGGTTGCCGGGAAGCAGCACGACCGGCACGGTGAACGCGTTGAGGACTTCGAAGGTCCGGGCGATGATCGCGCGGTCGAGCTGGTTGGTTTCGAACACGTCTCCGCAGACGAGGACGAACTCCGCGCCCGTCTCGGCGGCGAGCGCACCGATGCGAGCCACGGCATCGAGGCGTGCGCGGTGGAACCTCGGGCGCGCCTCGTCGCTGAGGTAGTGCGCGGTCATGCCGAGCTGCCAGTCCCCCGTGGCGATGAATCTCATCTGCTCCTCCTCGATCGGTCCCATCCTACGGTCGCAGGCCCACACTATCGGCAGGCGCTGACACAAGTGATCTGCACCACACACATACCCTCAAGCGTCGACTTAGGTTAGGCTAATCATTTGTGAACGCGATTGCACTGACTGCCACCGGCCTCAATCTGGGCTACGACCGCACCGAGGTCGTCCATGACGTGAGCCTGACGATCGTCCCCGGACGGGTCACCGCCCTGCTCGGACCCAATGGGTCGGGCAAGTCGACCGTCCTGCGCTCACTGGCCGGGCTGCACCCGATCACCTCGGGCGATGTCGTCATCACCGAGGCTGACGCAGACACTCCGTCGAGCACTCTGACGGCCAGAGAGTTCGCCCGGTTCGTCACCCTGCTGTCCCAGTCGCGCCCGCATCCGTCGGGTCTCAGCGTCCGTGAGATCGTCACCTTCGGCCGCCACCCGCACCGTAAGCGCTTCGCCGGGCTCACCGACGTCGATCGCGCTGCTGTCGATCGCGCACTCTCCCTCACCGGCACCATGGTGATGGCCGACCGTCCGGTCGACCAGCTCTCCGGCGGCGAACTCCAACGCGTCTGGTTAGCGACCTGTCTGGCCCAGGACACCGGAGTCCTCCTGCTCGACGAACCGACGAACCATCTCGACCTGCGCTACCAGGCGGAGATCCTCGACCTCATACGTGAACTCGCCGACGACCACTCCATCGCCGTCGGCGTCGTCCTCCATGACCTCGAACATGCCGCCACCGTCGCCGATCACGTGGTCCTGCTCGAACAGGGGCGCATCCGCTCGGTCGGCACCTGCGAAGACGTCTTCACCGCCGAGACGCTGAGCGAGGTCTACGGGCTGCCCATCTCGACCCGGATCGATGCCGACACCGGCCTGGTCCGGGTCGAAGCCCTCCACCGACGGACTCGTCGCCCGGCCGCAGCCCTCTGAGCGCACCACCCCACCTTCTGACAGTCACACCCAGAAATCGCACCACCTCATCTCCGATCGCCGATCGGTTCACAGAAAGAACACCATGACCAGAACTCCTCTGTCGCGCACCTCGTTCGCCGCCTTCGCCTCGGCAACGGCGGTCTGCGCACTGGCCCTGACCGGATGCGGCACCACCGATACCGACGCTCCTGCTGATGCGAAGGGACAGACCTCCGCATCGTGCACGGACGACTCGAGCCCCACCTCGGCGGATCCGGTCACCGTCACCGACGACACCGGCCACGAGATCGAACTGGACAAGCCGGCCGCGAAGGTCGTCTCCCTGGAATGGCAGTACACCGAGGATCTCCTCTCCCTCTGCGTCGATCCCGCCGCCGTCGCCGATGCGAAGGGCTTCACCACCTGGGACACGGCAGAGAAGCTGCCCGACTCCACCACCGACGTCGGCACTCGCCAGGAACCCAACGTCGAATCGATCCTGTCCGCCGATCCGGATCTCGTCATCATCGAAACGACGAACCGCAAGGACAAGATCGTCGGTCAGCTCGAGAAGCAGGGAATCCCCGTGATGGCGATGGCCGGCGCCGACGGGAAGGATCCCGTCAAGTACATGAAGGACACGTTCACCACCGTCGCCGAGGCGACCGGTCGCACCGAGCGCGCCGACACCGTCCTCGGAGATTTCGATGCGAAGCTCGAAGAATCGAAGAAGGCCATCGCCGAGGCGGACCCGGCCACCACCGAATTCGTCTACTTCGACGGCTGGGTCAACGGTTCGAACGTGGCGCTGCGTCCCTTCGGCCAGGGTTCGCTCATCGGCGAACTCGGCGAGGAGCTGGGCCTGAAGAACGCGTGGACCGGTGAGGTCGACCCCGCGTACGGCCTCGGACAGACCGATATCGAAGGCATCTCGAAGGTCGGTGACGCGAACTTCTTCTACACCGGGACCGAGGACCCTGAGTCCGAGGACTATGTGGAGCTGCTGAAGAAGAACGACATCTGGGCGAACATCCCCGCAGTGAAGGACGACCGCACCACGGCCTTCCCGGCAGGCATTTGGACCTTCGGCGGACCCAAGTCGTCCGAGCAGGCCCTCGACGCCTACGTCGACGCACTGACCAAGTAGACCGTGGCCTCTCCCCTGACCCGTCCGAACACCTCCCAGCAGACGGCTGCGGCACCGGAACCGACCATGGTTCCGGTCCGCGGCCGCGGAGTCGTCGGCGCCCTGTCGACCGCCGCCGCGCTGCTCGGCCTCGTTGCCGTCCTCGTCATCGCCTCCGCCTGGCATATCACGCAGGGAACCTCGGGCATCGGCATCAGGGAACTGTTCACGGCCGCGACCGACACGCTCTCCCCCGCCGAGGATGGCCCCAGCGCCCGTGACATCCTGCTGGGGTCCCGGCTGCCGCGCGTGGGGGCGGGCATCCTCGTCGGCCTCGCCTTGGGTGTGGCCGGCGCCCTGTTCCAATCACTGGCGCGCAACCCCTTGGCGTCGCCGGACACGCTGGCGGTCACCGGCGGTGCGTACTTCGCCGTCACCGTGGTCACCGCCTTCGGCATCGCGATTCCGATCTGGGCCTCGGGAGGGGTCGCCTTCCTCGGCGGCCTGCTTGCCGCAGCCCTGGTCCTCGGCCTGGCCGGAGGCGCGGGAGCGTCGACGACTCGTCTCGTGCTGGCGGGCACGGCCACGGCGATGGCGCTTCAGGCGGCGACATCGACTCTGCTCATCCTCTTCGCCGAAGAGACGACGAGTCTCTTCTCCTGGGGTTCGGGCACTCTCAATCAGCTCGATGGCAGCGCGGCCCTGCGCAGCATTCCCGTCATCGTCGTCATCGCCGGCGGTGCGATCCTGCTGTCGAGGCGTCTGGACCTGCTCGGGCTCGGAGACGACGCTGCCTCGGTGCTCGGGGTTCCGGTCAGGTCGACGCGGGCCATCGGGATCCTCCTCGCCGTCATGCTCACCGCCACTGCGGTGACCCTGGCCGGTCCGATCGGCTTCGTCGGCCTCTGTGCCCCGGTCATCGCCCGACTCCTCGCCCGCGTCGTACCGAGCCTCGGCCGTCATGCCGTGCTCTTTCCCGCCGCCGGTCTCATCGGTGCGATCATCGTCATCGTCGCCGATGCCCTGCTGCGCGCGATCGTCGGCGCCACCGAGGCGATCACGCTCCCGTCGGGAGTGACGACGACCGTGCTCGGGGCGATCGTCCTCGTTCTGCTGGCACGGTCGATGCGCACGGTATCACCGGCGGCGGCCTCCTCGGCGGCGAATTCGACCGTCGTCGGTCCGCGACGAGCGGCCCTCGTCATCGGCATCGGAGTCGTGGTCCTCGTCCTCGTCGCCGCGATCGGTCTGCTCACCGGGGAACGGTTCTACCTCCTCGGCGATGTGCTGCTGTGGTTCCAGGACCGGGCGGCACCCGTCATCGATTTCGCCTTCGATTCTCGGGCGCCCCGCGTCGCCGCTGCCCTGGCCGCCGGTGCCGCGCTGGGACTCTCCGGCACTCTCGTCCAGGCCAGTGCGCGCAACCCTCTGGCCGAACCCGGCCTGCTCGGCATCACCGGTGGAGCCGGGCTGGGTGCCGTCATCGTCGTCACCCTCATCCCCGGCGCCGGGGTCGGGCTCGTCTCTGCGGTCGGCATCGTGGGCGCCCTGGTCGCCTTCGCCATCGTCTATGGGCTCTCGTGGCGGGGCGGAATGAATACCGATCGTCTCGTCCTCATCGGCATCGGCCTGTGGTTCGGGTTCACCGCCCTGACCACGCTGTTCCTCGTCCGGGCGAACCCCTGGGACACGCCTGCTCTCTTCACCTGGCTGTCCGGATCGACGTACGGAAGGGCGTGGGCGGACATCGCTCCGGTCGCCCTCGCCCTGCTCGTCGCCGTGCCGCTGGCGTTCGTGTGGACGCGCGAGCTCGACCTGCTCGCCCTCGACGATGACACGCCACGGCTGGTCGGGGTTCCGCGTGAACCGGTGCGCCTGGCGGTGCTCATCACCGCGGCCGTGCTCGCTGCGGTGAGCGTATCGGCGGTCGGCGTCGTCGGATTCATCGGCCTCGTCGCCCCGCACGCTGCGCGCGCCCTGGTCGGCGCCCGTCACATCCGGGTCGTGCCCACGGCGATGCTGCTCGGAGCCGTGGGCCTCGTCGTCGCCGACGCCGTGGGGCGCACGGTCATCGCTCCGGCGCAGATACCGGCCGGTCTCATCGTCGCCCTCATCGGCGCCCCGTACTTCGTCTACCTGCTGGCACGCACCCGCGCGTGACCGTCAGTCCCCGCGCGTCCACGCGGCCGCGTGCTCGCGGATGAAGTCGCGCAGGCGCTCGACGACCCGACCGGGTCGGCGCACGGCCGAGCACAGCGCGATCTCACGGACATAGTCGAATCCGTCCAGAGCCACCTCGGTGATTCCGTCGACCGGACGCACCGCGGGCGGAATCAACGCCACCCCCATTCCGCGGCCGACGAATTCGCGGATCGTCGAGAACTCGGTGACCTCGATCTTCACCTCCGGCTCGAATCCGCCGGCCCGACACCAGCGGTCGGTCAGCACCCGCAGGTTGTAACTCGCAGGGGTGGCGATGAATGCCTCGTCTGCCAGCCGATCCAGGGTGATGCTGCGGACGCCTGCCAGCGGGTGCACCTCGGGCAGCGCCGCGATGATCGTCTGCCGTGCGAGCACCTCGTGGCTGACCTCGGGCGGCGGAGGAATGATGATCGCCAGATCGAGAGTGCCCCGCTGCAGATCAGCGACGAGCTCGGCACCGTGGGCCTGTTTGAGATCGAGGCGGATGCCGGGATGAGCCCGATTGAAGGCCGCAAGCAGGTCGGGAACCTCGCCGGCTCCCATCGTCAGCGGAAATCCGAACCGGATCGTGCCGTGCTCGGGATCGGCCGCCTCGGCGAGATCGACCAGCGCCGCTTCGATCTCCGTCAGCGGGGCACGCACCGCGGCCACGAGATCCAGTGCCGCCGTCGTCAGACCGATGGCGCGTCCGCGCGGAACAGTCAGCGGCACCCCGAGGTGGCTTTCGAGGGCGCGGATACGTCGGCTCATCGTGGATTGGGGTATTCCGAGGGCGGCGGCGGCCTCGGTCAGATGCCCGTCCTGATCGGCCAGTTCGACGAGTTCCCGCAGCGCCGTCGGCGGCGCCGTGCGGGAATCGGATGGTCGTTCCATATTCGGATGATACAGTTCCAACCGCTCATTGGACGGATGATTCATGGGGGCGCATGGTGAGAATATGACTGCGAACCCCAAGCACACCGACCAGCTGCCGGACGCCGATGTCGTCCTCATCGGCGCGGGCATCATGTCCGCGACTCTCAGTTCGATGCTGACTCTGCTCGATCCCGATCTGCGGATCCTCGTTCTGGAGCAGGCCGAGGACATCGCCGGAGAGAGCAGCGACCCGTGGAACAATGCCGGCACCGGGCATTCGGGGTACTGCGAACTCAACTACATGCCTGATCCTGCCGATGGCGCGAAACCGGCAGAGATCGCCGGACAGTTCCACCTCACCCGACAATGGTGGGCCCACCTCGTCCGACTCGGACTCCTCGACCCGGCGGACTTCATCCACTCGGCCCCACATATGAACCTCGTCTTCAGGGACACGGACGTCACCTACCTGCGTCGACGCGTCGACACCCTGAAAGCCGACCCGCTGTTCTCCGAAATGGAGTACACAGAGGATCTGGACACCATCGCCCGGTGGGCTCCCCTGACGATGGAGGGACGAGCCGACACGGAAGAGCCCATGGCGGCGGCCCGGCACCCGCGCGGCACCGACGTCGACTTCGGCGCTCTGACGTCGGCGCTGCTGAACATCGGGTCCACCGAGGTGCGCACGGGTCACACGGTGACCGGGCTCGAATCGCGCGCATCGGGCTGGACGGTCAGCGGTTCGACGCCGGCGGGACAGTTCGCCGTGCACGCGAAGACCGTGTTCGTCGGGGCCGGCGGCTTCGCGCTGCGACTCCTGCAGAAAGCGAGGATCCCCGAAGTCCGCGGCTACGCGGTTCTGCCTGTCGGGGCCGCCTTCTACCGGTGCTCGACTCCGGCGGTCGTCGCCCGCCATGATGCGAAGGTCTATGGTCAGGCCGATGTGGGCGCCCCGCCGATGTCGGTGCCGCATCTGGACCGCAGAGTCGTCGACGGCAAGGAGCATCTGCTGTTCGGTCCGTATGCGACCTTCAGCACGAAGCTGCTCAAGCACGGCCGCCTTACCGACTTCTTCGCGACGGTGCGGCCCGACAACCTGCACGTCATCGCGGCCGCCGGTCTGCAGAACCTCAGCCTCGTGTCGTTCCTCGTCAAGGAGCTCGCCGCCAGCCCGTCGCGGAAGTTCGCGCAGCTGCGACGCTATCTGCCGCTGGCCCGACGCAATGAGTGGACCCTGCTGCCGGCCGGGCAGAGGGCCCAGCTGGTCAAACCGGATCGGAAGAAGATCGGCGTCCTCCAGCAGGGCACCGAACTCGTCGTCTCCGCCGACGGCTCGATCGCGGGTCTGCTCGGGGCCTCCCCCGGCGCATCGACGGCGGTGCCGATCATGGTCGATCTGCTCAAGCAGGCCTTCCCCGCCCAATGGCACGGGGACTGGAAGTCCCAGATCGCCGAGGCGGTCCCCGACCTCGATCGCTCCGACTGGACCGCAGAGGCGGTCGCCCGCTCCCATGCCACGACCGATGAGGCGCTCGGTCTGTCCCCGGTCAGCCTCGGGTGACCCGCGCGGTCTTCCGCTGCGGGCTTGCCCCGCGTCGGTCGAGGAAAACAGCCACCGTCTGAAGCCGCAGATCTGAGATCTCATTTCGCGGCCCGGGACGTTGGCGGAAGTGCACAGTGGAAATCCTTCAGCTTTGTGGCAGGTTGAATTGCATGGGAGGCATTTCGACTCTAATGTGACTCACAACACTTACCGTTAGGGAGATCACACATGAGGCGTCTGACCCGCAATTTCGTCGCAATCTGCTCCACCCTCGCACTGACCGCCGGACTCGCCGCCTGCGGCAGCGGCTCCGACGAAGCAGGCGGCGCCGGCGACACGATCGTGGCCGAGACCGCCTTCAACCTCAAGACGATCGACCCGCACCGACAATTCGAATTCACCGGTTCGACGATCGACAGCGCCATCTACCAGACGGTTCTCGAATTCGAGGACGGTGACCTCACCAAACCGACCGATGGCCTCTGCTCCTTCGAAATGTCCGAGGACAACAAGGAGATGACGCTGACCCTCAAAGACGAGGATGCGAAATTCTCCAACGGCGACCCCGTCACCGCCGACGACATCGTCTTCTCCTTCGAACGGCTGCAGGGCATCAAAGGCAACCCTTCGTTCTTCCTCGACGGGGTCAAGGTGAAGAAGGTCGACGACAAGACGGTCACGCTCACCAGCGAAGAACCCAACCCTGCACTGCCCTACATCCTCCCCAACTCCTCGATCGGCATCGTCAATTCGAAGGTGGTCAAGGAGAACGAGGGAACCACCGATGAGATGGACGGAGCCGAACAGTTCCTCAATGAGAACTCGCAGGGCTCGGGACCGTACAAGGTGGAGAAGTACGACGCCGACAGCCAGGTCGTGCTGACCGCGAACGAGCACTACAACGGTCCGGAACCGAAGTACAAGCGAGTGGTCCTGCGCAATGTCTCTGCCGAGACCCAGCTGACCGACATCCAGTCGGGCCAGGCTCAGGTCGCCTACGACCTCAACGCCGATCAGGCGAAGCAGATCGATGAATCGATGGGCAAGATCTCCAGCCTGCCCTCGACTCGCAGCCTCTACATCTTCAACAACACGGATGAGAAGATCGGCGGCCCCGCAGCAGACCCGAACTTCCGCAAGGCCGTCATGGCGGCGATCGACTACGACAAACTCATCGATCTCGCCGGGAAGGGATCCCAGCGCATGGCCAGTCTCGTGCCGAACGAGTTCGTCGGCGCCGTCCCGAAGGACGAGGCTCCCGAACGTGACCTCGCCAAGGCGAAGAAGCTGCTCAAGGAGGCCGGCTACGACGGAGAGAAGGTTCCCTTCCACTACTCGAGTGATCAGGCTGTCAACGGAGTCGACCTCGCACAGCTGGCCGAAACCCTGCAGGCGCAGCTGAAGGAGGCCGGCATCAACCTCGATCTCAAACCTGCCCCGAGCTCGACTCAGCTCGACGGCTTCCGCTCGGCCAAACAGCCGATGGGCATCGGAACCTGGGGTGCGGACTTCCCCGATCCGACGAACTACAACGTTTTCATTCCCGGCGGCGACGTTGCCGATCGCGTGAACTGGAGCGCCGACCCGAAGCTGAAGAAGCTCGCGGACGAAGCGGCCAAGGCGAAGGGTGATGCGCGCGATGCCGCCTACGCGAAGCTGTTCAAGGCGACCACCGACACCGCGGTGTGGATCCCGCTTGTCCAGCCGGTCAGCACCGTCGCCGTCGGTTCGAGCATTGAGAAGTTCGTCTCCAACGCCGACATCTCGTTCGACTTCGCAAAGGCAGAGTGAGGATGGCGGAAGCCACCACAGCACCTCACGATGCTGATGCCGCGTCCGCAACTGCTGAGACGGACGCGGCGCAGCGAGTCAAACCGCCGAAGCTCCACCCTCTGCTCCGGTTCATCCTCATTCGGATCGGGATCTCGCTCATCCTGATCTGGGGCGTGACCGTGGTGACGTTCCTGCTCACCAACCTCGTGCCCACCGACCCGGTCGCCGCCATCCTCGGCGACCGGGCCGCGGCAGATCCCGAGATCGTCGCGCAGACACGGGAGAAGCTCGGACTCGACCAACCGCTCCTCGTCCAGTACTTCACGTACCTGGGCAATCTGCTGCAGGGAGATCTCGGAGTCTCCAATCAGACCCGCACACCCGTGCTCGCCTCGATCGGGCAGGTCTTCCCCGCATCGATCGAGCTCGGCATCGGGGCGATCCTCATCTCAGTGATCCTCGGACTCCTGCTCGGTCTGCTCAGTGCTCTCAAACAGAACAGCCTCGTCGACCACGCCATCCGCACCCTCAGCCTCATCGGCATCTCGGCACCGACATTCTGGATCGCCACCGTCGCCTACTTCGTGTTCTTCTTCAAACTTCGAGTCGTCCCCGGCGCCGGACGACTCGACCCGTGGATCACCCCGCCGCCGAAAGTGACCGGCCTCTACACGCTCGACTCCCTCTTGGCGGGACAGATGGCAACCTTCGCCAATGCGCTGGGCCACCTCATTCTGCCGTCGTGCGTGCTCGCCCTCTTCACCATCGGCCTGCTCACACGGTTCAGCCGCTCGAGCGTCCTCGACATCATCAGACTCGACTACGTCACCGCCGCGAAGGCGAAAGGGCTGCCGGCACGGACAGTGGTCTTCAAATACATCTTCCGCGGTGCGCTGGTCCCGATCATCACCGTCGTCGGTCTGGCATTCGGCTCCCTGCTCTCCGGAGCTGTGCTGACTGAGACCGTCTTCGCCTGGAACGGACTCGGCCAGTATGCCTACCGCGGAGCGACGACGCTCGACCTGCCCGTCATCATGGGCGTCGGCCTCGTCATCGGCATCGTCTATATCCTCGTGAACTTCATCGTCGACCTGATCTACGGCTTCGTGGATCCGAGGGTGAGGGTGAGATGAGCATCGGCACCCCGAAGCAACCCACCAATGCCCCCACCACCGAGGCGGTCCGCCGCGATCCCGTCGACCCCGGACTCAAAAGGTGGCAGATCCGCTTCCCGAAAGCCCTGCGCACTCCCCTGGGGTTCGTGGGCGCAGGAATACTCGCGCTCTGGCTGATCGCAGCGATCTTCGCACCGCTGCTGGCCCCGTTCGATGCTCTGGCGCAGAACTTTCCGAGGCTCTCGGCTCCCAACGGGGAGAATCTGCTCGGTACCGACACACTGGGCCGAGACGTGCTCTCCCGCATCCTCGTTGCCGCCCGCACCACCTTGCCCGCCGCGGTGTTCGTCGTCATCTGCTCGGCGCTGCTCGGCTCGGTGCTCGGTGCCATTGCCGGATACTTCGGTCGAGCCGTCGACGAGATCATCATGCGCATCGCCGATCTGGTGTTCGCCTTCCCCACGATCATCCTCGCCATGGTCATCGCAGCCGCCCTCGGCCCGGGCCTGAAGAACGCGATCATCGCGATCCTGCTCGTCTCCTGGCCGTCCTACGCGCGTGTCACCAGATCGCTGGTGATGACCGCGCGGGGCAGTGAGTACGTCATCGCCGGACGCCTGCTCGGATTCAGCGCGGGCAGATCACTGGCCCGCGAAATTGCACCGAACGTCATCTCTCCCGTCGTCGTGCTCGCCACCCTCGATGTCGGTTCGGCGATCCTCACCATGGCAGGACTGTCGTTCCTGTCTCTCGGTGCCGTTCCGCCGACCCCCGATTGGGGCGCAATGATCAGCGAAGGCGTCTCTCAGTTCGCTGCCTGGTGGATCGCCTTCTTCCCCGGCCTCTGCATCCTCACCATCGTCATGGCGTTCAACTTCATCGGCGACAGTCTGCGCGACACCCTCGATCCCCATACCGCCCAGGAAGTCGGTGAGACGACCTCATGAGCATGATCAGCATCAGAGACCTCAATCTGTCGGTCACTGCAGGCAAGAAGACCACCCACATCCTCAAAGACGTCTCGTTCGACCTCGAAGCAGGTCGCATCACCGGTGTGGCAGGTGCGTCTGGGTCCGGCAAGACCCAGACCGGTCTGGCCGTCATGGGACTCTCGCCCACGGGCGCGGAGCTGAGCGGAAGCATCGATTTCGACGGGGTCGAACTGGTGGGGATGCCTGCCAAGCAGCACAACCGCCTGCGCGGAGTGCAGCTGTCGATGGTCTTTCAGGATCCGGCCTCGGCGTTCCATCCCATGCTCACAGTCGGCGACCAGATCACCGACCACCTTCGACACCACCAGAAAGTGTCGAAGACAGCTGCCCTGGCCAAAGCCGTCGAGATCCTCGGCCGAACCAGGGTGCCGCACCCGGAGGAGGCGGTGAAGAAGTACCCGCACCAGTTCTCCGGCGGACAGCTGCAGCGAATCGCTTTCGCCTCGGCGATCATCTGCGATCCGAAGGTGCTCATCGCCGACGAACCAACCACAGCACTCGATGTCACCGTGCAGGCAGGCATCCTTCGGCTGCTGCGTGAACTCTGCGACGATCTCGACCTCGCCGTGCTGCTGGTCACCCACGACTTCGGAGTGCTCTCCTCGGTCGCGGACACCATCGTGGTCATGAAGAACGGAGTCGTCGTCGAAACCGGTGAACGGGAGGCGGTCATCACCGCTCCTCAACACGAATACACGCGTTCGCTCATCGAATCGCTGCCAGGAGCGGAGGTCTCCCCATGACGTCGATCGACCAGGCCCCGGCCGCCGCCACCGCTCACTCCCCCGCATCAGGTGCTCCGCTCCTGGAACTCGATTCAGTGGCATGCGAATACAAACTCGACGGCGGCGGCCGCTTCCGCGCCGTCAACGGAGTGTCTCTGCAACTGGGTCGCTCGGAAGTGCTCGGGCTCGTCGGCGAATCCGGCTGCGGCAAATCGACGCTGGCCAAACTCATCTGCGGGTTGGAGAAGCCGGCAGACGGCTCCATCACCTTCGACGGTCATCCGGTCAGAGCGCTCGGGTTGAAGAAGAGAGCGAAGGAACTGCTCGGCATTCAGATGGTCTTCCAGAACCCCTACGCGTCGCTCAATCCGCGCAGGCGGATCCGCGACCAGCTCGACGATGCGCTGGCGCTCAACCCTGACGGCACGTGGACCGTCGAATCGCTGTTGGAAGCCGTCGACCTGCCGGCCGACTCCGCCCAGCGCTATTCGCATTCGTTCTCCGGCGGACAGAGACAACGTATCGCCATCGCTCGGGCCCTGGCTGCAGGCCCGAAAGTGCTCGTCGGTGATGAGCCCATCGCCTCACTCGATGCGTTCCTGCAAGCACGGATCGCTCGCATGATGCGCGACCTCGCCATCGACTCCGGTGCCTCGATGATCTTCATCAGCCACGATCTCTCGGTCGTTCGCGATATTGCAGACAGGGTCGCAGTGATGGAAGCCGGACGCATCGTCGAAGTCGCTCCGACCGACCAGATCTGGAACGACCCGGAGCACCCGTATACGAAGAAGCTGCTGGCCGCGATTCCCAAGGTCGACGGCAAGGGGATCATCCCCGGCAGCGACTGACCTGCCGAGCAGCCGGCGGACGCGAAGCGGCATCGAAAGGACACGAGAGTCATGGTCATCCTGATTCGCGGGGCGGAGATCTGTGCGCCCGAACCGCTCGGAGTGCGCGACATCCTCGTAGAGGGCTCACGTATCGCCCACCTCGGCCAGGTGGATCGCGACATAGTCGCGCAACTGCCGGATTCGGCAATCATCGAGGCCGACGGGCTGACTGCCGTACCCGGTTTCATCGACCCCCATGTGCACATCATCGGAGGCGGAGGCGAAGGCGGATACGCGACGCGCACTCCCGAGATCGACATCGGCGACATCATCCGCGCAGGAGTGACCACTGTCGTCGGCTGCCTCGGCACCGACTCCATCACCCGCTCTCACCGCGGTCTCCTCGCCAAAGCACGAGGCCTCGAAGAAGAGGGCATCACGACCTTCGTCTACACCGGCAGCTACCAGCTTCCGGCACGAACCGTCACCGGTTCCGTCGCTGACGATATCGTCCTCATCGACAAGGTGATCGGGGCCGGCGAGATCGCCATCTCCGAAAGACGGTCGTTCCAACCGACGATCGAAGACCTCGCCGATATCGTCAGCCAATGCCATGTCGGAGGCCTGCTCAGCGGAAAGGCCGGTGTCACTCACTTCCACGTCGGATCGCATTCGACTCGGCTCGCGCCCCTTCTTCGGCTCCTCGACGATTATCCGATTGCCCCGCCCGCCGTGTATGCCACCCACATCACCCGTGATGACGAGCTCATCGCCGAGGCGGTCGACCTCGCGGCCAGAGGCGCCTTCGTCGACATGACCGCCGGAGCGTCCACCGTCGAAGCGGTGAAGAAGTTCGTCGAATTCGGCGGCAGTCTCAACCGGCTCACCCTGTCCTCGGACGCCAACGGCAGCCTGCCGAAGTTCGATGCTCAGGGACGCCTGACGGAACTGCAGGTGGCAGACCAGTCGACGCTGTTCGACCAGGTGTGGGCGTGCGCTGATTCCAGCGGCCTGCCTCTGTCGCAGGTCCTCTCGTTCGTCACCGCCAACACTGCAGACGCCTTGAAGCTCCCACGCAAGGGACGGATCCGTCCGGGCTGTGACGCCGATCTGCTGCTCGTCGACGAAAGGCACTCCATCGAGCACGGTTTCGCACTGGGCCGGCCGACCATCAGCAGGGGCGAGCTGCTGGTCAGAAGCACATTCGATCAGACGCCACGCTGAACCGGTACCGACCGCACCGACCAGACCGCTGAGGCGTTCGCCCGCCCGCGCGGCGAGGCCGGTGACTTGGTCGGTCTGTCCCCGGTCAGCCTCGCGTGACCCGCGCGGACTTCCGCTGCGCGTACTCGGCGGGGCTGAAACCGGTGACGCGAACGAAATCCATGCTGAAGTGCGACTGGTCGAACCATCCGAAGTGTGCGCCGAGGTCGGCCAGAGTTCCGTCCCACCCGCGGTCGATCGCTGCGACCGTGTCGATGATCCGCGCCCTGGCCAAGACCTTCTTCACTCCGACTCCGCAGAAGTCTGCGAATATCCGCTGCAGCGTCCGCTCACCGATATCGGCTCTCTCCGAGAGAATCTTCAGGCTCACGACTTCGGGATCGGACAGGATGTCGAGCACTCGTTTCAGCCGTTCGAACGACGGGGTCATCTGCGGCCGCCAGGACAGCAGCCAGCTTTCCACCGAAGCGGCGAGTTCGCTGAAGTCGGGCGCCCCGGATCTCTGAGACTGCGCAAACATCTCGGTCAGTCCGAGGTCGGCATCCAACCTCGGAAACCACAGTGCGGCAGGGACGGTCGAATCACGGATGCTCGCCGGCTTCTCCTCGGAGAATGCCAGTGTCGCACCCGGCTGAAAGTTCACGCCGAAGACTCCGCCGCGTCCGAAGATTCCCACATCGAAGCGCCGTTTGGTGACCGGACCGGTCACCCATGCCCCGGGGCCGTCCACGTGTGCCCGCCGGCTGTTGCCGAACTCGAAGGTCAGATGGATGGTCGGTTCGGACAAAGTCGCCGTCTGATAGCTCTCGCCCTCCGGCAGATCCCATTCGACGGCCCAATAGCGTTTGACGAAGGGGCGCAGGCGCTCGGCGACGACACGAACGGACGAATAGCGCGCATGCTCGAGCATTTCCCCCGGTTTGAGCACACGTCCGAAGAAGTGCTGCGGCAGTGACGCATTTTTCCTAGTGACGTCGTCGTCCATGGCACAAGAATGTCAGACATGACTGAAACACAGAAGACCGACACCGCGGCTGCCACCGCCGACAACTCCGCCACAGCACCTGTCGCCACTCTGGCGATGGTCACCCTCGACGCCCCGAACGCAGCCGTTCTCGGAGAGTTCTACTCCGCCGTCCTCGGCTGGCCCATCGCCTATTCGGACGAGAACTATGCGATGCTCACCGGCCCCTGCCATGCCCTGGGCATCGGCACGATCCCGGACTATCAGCGACCGAGATGGCCCGACGACGGACACAAGCAGTTCCACCTCGACCTCGCCGCCGATGACATCGAAGCGGCAGCCGATCGCTGTGTCGCACTCGGTGCCTCCCGAGCCGAACCGCAGCCGGGCGAGACCTGGGTCGTGCTCCTCGACCCGGCCGGTCATCCGTTCTGCATCACGGACGCCAAGAACTGGGGCTGAGCATCCCGGCTGTCGTTCAGCCGATCTCTCGGCTCCGCCCTGCCTTGTCCACCCGCACGATGTAGTGAGACCCGTCGAGACCATCGACGAGGATCGTCGCCGAATGCTTCTCATTCCCTCCGGTGACGATCCAGTTAGGTTTGAGCACACCGCGCAGACCGTCGGCGGGCGTGATGTCGATGCCCATCCCGAGTTTGACCGTCTTGACGACCTTCGCACGGGCCAATGATCGTGCGGTCCGCTCGGCCGCCCCCGGGCTCGGCAGCGGTCCCGCCTGCTCGCCGATCAGACTCGACCACTCCTCAGGGTCCGCGGAGGCGCCGCGAGGGGTGAAGTCCGCGATCATGCCCCGCCCGGACACCGCATTGACGAGCACGTCGATGCGCTGCCCCGGCCCGGCCGCACCCCGACGGAAGAATCCACGAGTGTGCACATCGAGGGCGGCCCACCAGAACGGATGGTGGACGATTCTCGCCTCGGCGACAGCGCCCGGGAGCTTGCGCTGGAAGGCTGCGAGCGCCTCGGCGGTGGTGACGTGCGGTTCCATTCGCACCGGATCCTCGACCTGCAGGTCCGGGCCGACCGGGTGCCCGGTTCCGATCTCAGCACTCATCTCAGGCGTCTTTCGGAACCTGACCGGCCAGGGAATCGTTCTGACCGGTGAGCATGTGCGCGGGAACCGCACCGATCTTGTCGGTCTCCTTCATGGCCTCAAGCACGTGGGCAGGCACCGGATGCGAACGCTGGGTGGCCAGGGAGACGAGGATGAGAGCCAGCGTCGAGCACACGATGCCGATTCCCATGGGGTCGATTCCGGTGACGTCGACGAGTCCGGTGAGCTGCCAGACGACGGAGGACACGGTGCCGGCGATCATCGAGGTGATCGCACCGGGCACGTTCGCCTTCTTCCACCACGCGGCGGCGATGTAGACGGGGACGAATGCGGCGCCGAGCACCGTGGTGGAGAAGATGACCACCTCGGCGACTGCGGGCGGATCGTTCACGGCGACGAAGTAGCCGATGATCGCCAGCACGAGGACGGTGAACCGCGAGACCCAGACGGACTGTTGGTCGGACATGTCCTTCTTGAAGAAGCGCTGGAACAGGTCCTGGCTGGCGATCGTGCCCGACTGCAGCAGCAGAGCGTCCGCGGTGGACATGATCGCGGCCATGATTCCGGCCATGACGATGCCCACGGCGAAGTCCGGCAGCACCGTGTCAGCGACTTGGAAGACCGCGAGTTCCGGGTTGTCCAGGGTCGGCAACAGGACGAGCGCCATGATGCCGACGATATAGGGGGCCGGGATGAACAGCAGGTTGAACCCGGTGGCGTAGAGGCTGGCGCGCCTGGCCACCGAGGGCCGCTTCATCGCCATATGGCTGACGTTGACGTGCGGCCAGCCCATATAGCCGATGGAGAAGACGAGGACGGCGCCGACGATGACTCCCCATTGGACGGATTCGATTCCATCGGGTCCCCACATGGTCAGCAGGTTCGGATTGATCTGCCCGACCGCCTCGTTGCCGGCCGTCCATCCGCCCACGGCCTGCAGACAGGCGATGAGGATCCACACCATGCCGATGAGCATGATGATCGCCTGCACGAAGTCGGTGTAGGCCACGGCGAGGTAGCCGCCGAGGAAGGTGTAGAAGACGATGACGCCGACGGCGATGAGCAGAGCCCAGGCGTAGGGGACGCCGGTGACCATCTCGAGGCCGCGTCCGCCGGCGATGAACTGGCTCATGACATAGAAGAAGATGCAGAACAGCGCGACCGGTGCGGCGATCGCGCGGATCCACTTCGACGGATACCGATGTTCGAGGTATTCGATCGATGTGAGCGATCCGAGGATCTGCGAGAGCTTGCGCATCCGCCGGCCCAGGATCGAGAGATTGAGGACGCCGCCGCCGATGTCACCCATCGCGTACCAGAGTGAGAAGTAGCCCTTCGTATAGGCCAGCGATCCCGCACCGAGGAACATGTACCCCGACATCGACGACGACTGCAGACGCAGAGCCGTGACCGCGGCGCCCAAGCTGCGGCCGCCCAGCAGATATCCCTCGCTGCCCTTCGACCCGATCTTGAGCGTCCACACGCCGATCCCGCCCATGGCGACGAAGTAGATGACGAGGAACCAGGTTTCGATGTTCATGCCGCTCCCCCGTTCCCGTTCGCCGAGGCGGCCCCGCCGTCTCGTCCGTCCGTGCCGTTCGCGGTTCGCGCCAGTGCCTGATCCTCGGCCACGTCCTCGGCCTTCCATCCGCGGGAGAGGAAGACGAAGACAAGGGTGTAGATCACCCAGATCGCAGGGATGCCGACAATGATGACGACCGTCGCCGTCGGGAGACCGAACACGTTGACCACCTCGTTGTGACGTAAGTAGAACAGCTTCTGTGAGTGAGATTACAACGTATCGCGAGAAGCCTGAGACTGCCGCACCGGGCTCGCATGGTGGGAAGTGCTGGTCAGACTCGAGTCCTTTCCCACCTGGTGCGCGGCGTCATTCGACGGTGAACTGGCGTTCGTGGAGTCCCGTCGCGGCACCGGGAATGGCGGGTCTGCGCTCCGAGGTCTGCACGTTTCCGTCCTGGTCGATCGCGCGGACGCTGACGGTATGCGTGCCCGTGCTCAGTCCCGTGTGCTCGCACCGCCACTGCCGCCACGTATCGGCGGTGAGTTCCTCGCTCAGTTCCGCTTCGGTCCAGTCCCCGTTGTCGATGCGCACCTGCACCTTCTCGATGCCGGTGTGCTGCGACCAGGCCATGCCTGCGGTGACGATTCGGTCGCCGCTCTTGGGCGTAACGGTGGCGCCGGGGCGGGGCACATCGATGCGGGAGGCCACCAGCACGGGTCCGTGGGTGGACCAGCCGCGGGTCGTCCAATATGCTTCCTTGTCCGCGAACCTCGTCACCTCGATATCGGTCACCCATTTCGTGGCCGAGACGTACCCGTAGAGTCCCGGGACGACCAGCCGGGCCGGGTATCCGTGGTCGCGTGGCAGGGCGTGGCCGTTCATGGCCACGGCCAGCAGGGCCGCCCGGTCATCGGTGAGCACTTCGAGCGGGGTGGAGGCGGTGAATCCGTCATCGGAGCCCGAGAGCACCATGTCCGCGCCGGCGTGCGGTTTCGCCCTGGCGAGCAGATCCCGGATCGGATAGCCCAGCCATTTCGCATTGCCGACGAGATCGCCGCCGACCTCGTTCGAGACGCAGGCCAGGGTCACATAATGCTCCTGGAGTGGAAGTTCGAGGAGTTCGGCCATGGAGATCGTGAACTCGTTCTCGACCATTCCGTGGACGCGCAGCATCCACGTTCCCGCATCGATCGACGGCGGGAACAGCGCCGTGTCGATGCGATAGAAGTCAGAGGTCTCCGTGACCAGCGGGGTCAGTCCGGGTACGTCGAGTTCGGCGCCCGCGGGGATCTCCGGCGCCGAGGCGGCCGGCCGTGGCAGGACGAGCTTCGTCACCGTTCCTGCCGCACTGCGCGCCAGTGTGGCCGCGGACTGTCCGGCCGCGACGGCGGAGATGCCGACCGCGCTCAGTCCCGCGGCCAGCCCGAAGAAGGCCCTCCGCCCGGGTCGGGTCGGAGATGACGTGGTTTCCGAGGGCGTGCCGGCCGTGCCTTGTCCGGCTCGAGTCGGAGCCTCGGCGAGGTGGAGGAGGACGAGGAAGGCTGCGGCCCCGGCGGCGATTCCGCCGAGGCTCGGCAGGGTGGCCACAAGCCCGGCACCGGAGCTGAAGCCGACGACGGCAGGCAGCAGCCCGAAACCGATGAGCAGGACGAGCGCCAGAGCGCGACGGCGAGCGCCGATCCACCCGATGATCGCACCGCACCCCGCCCCTCCTGCCACGATGGTGATGGCGAGGGCGAGTTTGTCGTGAGTGCCGAAGACCGCGATCGCGGACTTGATGAGCACGGTCGGCATCAGCGGGATGAGCGCCTGGCCGATGAGCAGAGCAGGGGCCGACGCCACGTCCAGGCTGCGGGCGATGAGTTCGGCCGCGCCGAAATAGATGAGCGTCGCGACGACCCCGGCGAGCACGGACGGCCACATGCGCTGAGTGCTCCCCACCAGACCCTCCGTCTCCCCCATGCTCAGGCCAGGTTTCGACGCAGGCGCACGGCCGCCTCGGTGAGGGTGCTGATCCGGTTCTCGCGATCGGGTTCGGGCAGGGTCTGCGCCGAACGAAGTCCGTGTTCGAGGAGGACGACGACCTGGTCCGCGAGGTTCTGATCTCCGAGTTCGGGGACCGGCCGGGCCTCGGATCCGATCCATGAGAATTCGGCCAGGGCCTCACGGATGACTGCACGTCTGCTCGACGCCGGTGGGGCCGCCTCGTCGAGTTGGGCAGTGGTCAGGGAGATGATTCGGATCCGCAGACGACGCACCTCGGTCTCGAGTTCCGCCGCTGCTGTGGTCATGGACCCATGATAGTCCTCAGGAGTGGCGGCCGCGGCGGAACTTCAGACGATGCTCAGGAGTCGGCGACCCATACGGTCATGGTCTCCTGATAGGTCTCCAGCGCTTCCGGGCCGTTGTCGCGGCCCCAGAATCCGGACTGTCGCATTCCGCCGAACGGAGTGGCTTCGGTGCCTTCGCTGTAGCCGTTGACGGCGAGCGTGCCCACGCGGATCCGGCTGGCCCACCATCGGACTCGGGCGATGTCCTCGCACCACACGCTCGAGGCCAGCCCATAGGGTTCGCCGTTGATGAGGTCGACGGCGTCGTCTCTGTCGGTGCGTCGCAGCAGCTGGGTGACGGGGCCGAAGATCTCTCCGCGGCCGAGTTCGCTGTTGTCAGGCACGTTCTCGATGACGGTCGGCGGGTACCAGGTGCCGGTGCTGGGGACGTCGGCACGGGTGTTGAGGATTCGCGCTCCCTTCTCCACCGCTTCGTCGACCCACGAGGTGATGCGGTCGCGCGCGCGAGCATTGATCACCGGTCCGACGTCCGTTTCGGCAGCGAACGGATCGCCGACGGTGAGTGCCTCGGTCGCGGTGATGAGTGCGGTGCGGAACTCGGCGAACCGCTCGTCATCGTCGCCGACGTAGATCACCCGCGAGGCGGCGGTGCAGTTCTGGCCGCTGGTGCCGAAGGACGCACCGGCGATGTCGGCGACGATGGCGGGAAAGTCCGTGGCGTGTGCGGAGTCGACGATGTAGCCGGCCCGTCCGCCGAGTTCGAGGGAGACCTTCTTGAGGTTCGACCGGGCCGAGGACTCGAGGAGGGACCTGCCGACGGGTCCCGAACCGGTGAAGGTGAGCACGTCGATGTCGTTGTGCAGGCCCATCGCGGCGCCGATGCCTGAGCCGGTGCCCGTGAGGACGTTGACGATGCCGTCGGGCACCCCTGCCTCGGTGGCGAGCCTGGCGAGGTGGAGGGCGCTGAGCGTCGAATCCTCAGAGGTCTTGACGACCATCGCATTGCCGGCGGCCAGCGCCGGGGCGACCTTCCAGCCGAGCATGGCCACAGGATAATTCCACGGCAGGATCGCACCGACGACTCCGCTGGGCACCTTCGTCACCCAGCCCCAGCCGTCAGGAATCTGCAGGTAGCGTCCGTCATCGCGGGAGATGAGGTCGGCGCTCAGTCTGAGGTTCGCGGCGACGTCGGGGACGTCTTCGTCGACGCTGCCGAGGGCGACCTTCCCGGCTTCGATGCCGTCGAGGTAGGCGATCTCTTCGGCATCGGCTTCGACGAGGTCGGCGAGGCGACGCAGCACTCGCGCCCGCAGCTTCGCGTCTCCTGCCCAGTCGGCCTCGTCGAAGGCCGTGCGCGCTGTGTCCACGGTGTCATCGAGCTGCTCGACGCTCGCCGCGGACAGGCTTCCGATCACTGTTCCGTCGCTCGGTGAGATGAGACCGATCTCGTCGCCGGTGCCGGTGACGGCGCGGCCGCCGATCCACTGTCCGAAGTCGCCGTCGATGATGTCCCGCAGCGCGGTTCGGCCACGGTCGATGAGGGTGCTGTCAGTTGAAGTCGTAGTGCTCATGCTGCGGGTTTCCTCTCCAGTTCGGCGATCGCGTCGAGCAGCGACGCCAGTGCTTCGGTGTCGGCGGTCGGCAGGGGTGGACGCACGGGTCCCTGTTCCCGGCCGGAATGGGTGAGCGCCCGTTTGATGAGTGAGATGAAGGCGGAGTCGCCCTCGATGAGTCCGAGGGCATGCCCGAGGCTTCTCCACAGGTCGACGGCTCCGGCCCAGTCACCGCTGTCGGCCAACTCCCACAGTCTCTGGCAGTGATCGGGCAGCAGCCACGCCGAGGCTGCCACCCAGCCGCTGGCGCCCTGGGCGAAGCCCTCGAGGGCGATGCCGTCTGCCCCGACGAAGATCTCGGTGTCGTCACCGAGGCGGTCGCGCAGCTCCCGGATCCGTGTGGCTTCGCCGGAGGTCTCTTTGACGCTCCAGAGTCGGCCGGTGTCCTGGAGGCCGGCGAGGTGGTCCGGGAGCAGATCGGTGCCGGTGGAGTGGGGATTGTTGTAGACCATGACCGGCAGTGCGGACTCGGTCAGCACCGGTCGCAGGGCGGCGATGACGGCATCGGGTTCGAGTCCGCCGTAGAAGGGAGGAGTGACCATGACGGCGTCGGCGCCCCAGCTGGCGGCATTCGAGATCTGGGCCGACATCTGCGCCGGAGTGTAGGCCATACAGCCGATGACCACATGCGCCCGGCCGTCGACGGCGGAGACGATGGTCCTGATCTGTGCCTCCCGCTCGGCGGCGCTGAGTGCCAGCGCCTCCCCCGTAGCGCCGAGGCCGAGAAGCCCGGTCACTCCTGAGGCGAGCACCTCCTCGATGCGACCGCCCAGGGCGTCGAGGTTCTGGTCTCCGTCGTCGGAATAGGGGGTCGTCGGAACGGCGAACACACCGCGCATCGGATTCGTCATCGAATCGTCCTCTCAGGCCATGAGGTCCTTGGACCGCGCTTCATCGATGAAGACGGTCCGCCGACGCTTCTCGTCGGTACCTCAGACGATAGGCAGAAAAGTGATCACAAGCAATGGGCAGTTCGCAACGCACGACGAAGGGCGGACCCCCACCTTGGGGATCCGCCCTTCGTTCAGCGTTCGGCCGCAGCCCACGTGCGTGGGACGGTCACGTCTCTCAGTCTCTGAAGTAGGAGATGAGGCGCAGGATTTCGATGTAGAGCCACACGAGGGTGACCATGAGCGAGAAGGCGCACATCCAGGAGTACTTCTCCGGGATCTTGTGCTTCACGCCCTCTTCGATCATCTGGAAGTCCATGATCAGGGTCATGGCAGCGAGCACAGTGGCGACGATGCCGATGACGATTCCGAGCGGCATTCCGAAGATCTCGATGCTGCGGGCGCCGCCGGAGCCGGTGAACATGGCGAAGAAGAAGTTGATGATCGAGAAGACCGCGTAGCCGCCCACGGCGATCACCATGAACTTCATCATCTTGGAGCCGTAGCGCACGCCCTTGAACTTGAACAGGGCGAGCATGACGCCGAAGACACTCAAGGTGGCGAGCACGGCCTGAACGACGATGCCCGGGTACATGGACTCGAAGATCGCGGAGATTCCGCCGAGGAAGACACCCTCAAATGCGGCGTAGCCGATGATGAGAGCCTTGCTCGGTTCCTTCTTGAAGGCGTTGACGAGGCCGAGGACGAGCGCGATGAGCATCGCAGGGAGGGCGAGCATCGGCACGAGCCAGCCGACGACGGCACCTGCGAGGAGAATGGCGAAGAGCACACCGGTCTTCATCATCACATCGTCATAGGTCATCGCACGGTCGGCGACCTGGGGGCCTGCGTTGCGGTTCTCCGCGGCAGGCTGGTTGAACAGGTTGTTGAGTTCCTGATCGGACATGACCGGCTGGTTGCGTCCGGCCTGGGCTCCCTGGTTGATCGCCCGGTTCATCATGGGGTTACTCACGGTCGAGATCCTTTCGATCTGAGTAGAAGGTGCGCAGCCGGGAGGCTGCGCGGATGATCGTTCACAGTCACAGTCTAACCGGACGGTCTGGACGGGAACTGAGGATTCCCGCCTGCAGCGTCCGACGTTGCACGATCGTGATGCTGTGGTGGACAACACCTGATCAGGCGGGAGAATTCCCGCATCGGCCCATCCGGTGATCGGCTCAGCCCATCTGATAGTGAGTGGCCGAGCCCGGTCCCCACGGAATTCCGGTGGCCCACCAGACGAAGAACAGCAGTCCCCAGAGGATGAACATGGCGAAGGACAGTGGGATCGTGAACGAGAGCACCGTGCCGATGCCGGCATCCTTCTTGTATCGCTGGATGAAGCCGAGGACGACGACGAAGTACGGGCTCATCGGGGAGATGATGTTCGTCGTCGAGTCACCGATGCGGTATAGAGCCTGTGTGGTCTCCGGGGAGATCGACAGCAGCATGAACATCGGGACGAGCACCGGTGCCATAAGCGTCCACAGCCCCGAACCTGAGGTGAGGAACAGTGCGCCCAGTGCCACGAGCAGCCACCCGCCGACGAGGATGACGAACGGTCCGGTGTTGAGTGCGCCGAAGACCTCGGCACCCTTGATAGCCAAGATCTCGCCGAGGTTGGACATCTTGAACAGCGCAAGGAACTGGCTGGCAGCGAAGAACAGGACGATCACCGGCACGAACGGCAGCAGCCCCTTGCCCATCATCTCCGGGATATCGGCGGTGTGCTTGATCGATCCGGTGGCGTAGCCGTAGACGATGCCGACGATGAAGAAGCCGAAGCCGATGATCGCAGCGATTCCGGCCATCAGACCCGATTCAGGACCGAAGCCTCCGGCTTCATCGCGGAGGAACGATCCGGCAGGCCAGGCGAGGGCGAACAGCACCGCCGCGCAGATGACGATGGCGACGACGGCGATGATGATCCCGCGCTTCTCGTGGGCGTCGAGGGCCATCTTGACGTCGAAGTTGTCCGGATCGTCGTCGGTCTCCTCGTCGAGTTCGATCTGGTCGGCTCGCTTGGACAGGACCAGCTCGGTCACCAGGGTCACCGCGGCGGCGACGACGAACATGGAGATGAAGTTGAAGTAGAAGTTCGCGACCGGGCTGACCGAGTAGTCGGCGTCGATGATCTGTGCGGCCGAGGTCGACAGGCCGCCGAGGATCGTGTCGAGCGAGTTGACCATGGGCGCGGCCGAATAGCCTCCCGAGGTCGCGGCATAGGCGACGAGGCAGCCGAGCAGCGGATTGCGGCCGACGGCTTTGAACGCGAGTCCGCCGAGCGGAATCATGATCATGTAGGACGCGTCCGAGGCGATCGACGAGGCGGTTCCGGCCAGGGCCACGATGAACGTGATCCATTTCGGAGAAGCACCGGCGATGGTTCCGCGCAGCATCGCCGGGATGAGCCCGGACTGCTCGGCCACGGCCACGCCGATGAGCACGATGAGAACGAGTCCCAGCGGCGGGAAGGTGACGAAGTTGTTCGTGGCTCCCGCGACGATCTCACGCAGCGACTCGGTGGAGAAGAGGTTCGTCACCGTCACCTTCTCGTCCGTGGCCGGATTGACGGCGTTGAGTCCGGTGGACGCGAAGATCGCCGAGAGGATCATGACGATGACGGCCAGCGAGAGGAACAGCCAGAACGGGTGGGGCAGTTTGTTGCCGGCCTTCTCGATGATGACGAGGACGCGCATCAGCCAGCTCAGCTCGGAACTGTCTTTCCTCTTCTCTGCGGTTGCAGGTGTGGTGCTCGACATCGGTTCTCCTCGGTCAGGGCGGCGCTTGCGAATGCGTTGAGCAGGTTCTCGCCCCTGTGAGAGCGATCACCTTAAGGAGCAAGTGTCATGGACAATCGGCGTTGTGTCACGGGAATCTCATATTCCGGATGCCGTGAGCATCCTTCCCTCGCCGAGGTGGCCCTGCGGTTCCGTTCTCACCGACCGCAGTGAATAGCCGAGGGCGCCGACCGCAGATTCTGCGATCGGCGCCCTCTCAGCCGGCAGGCGACTCAGCATCTCAGATCAGGGTGGGCCGCCTCGGCGATATCAGCGCTCGAGGTCGCCGCGGATGAACGCTTCGACGGCCTCGTGGGCGGCGTCGTCGTCCTGCTGCTCCGGGGGCGACTTCATGAAGTACGAGGAGGCGGAGATGAGGGCACCGCCGATTCCGCGGTCGAGGCCGATCTTCGCCGCACGCACGGCGTCGATGATGACGCCGGCGGAGTTCGGCGAGTCCCACACCTCGAGCTTGTATTCCAAGGAAACGGGAGCGTCGCCGAAGTTGCGGCCTTCGAGGCGCACGAAGGCCCACTTGCGGTCGTCGAGCCATTCGACGTAGTCGCTGGGTCCGATGTGGACGTCGCGGTCGGACAGCTGGGCGGAGGTGTTCGAAGTCACGGCCTGGGTCTTCGAGATCTTCTTCGATTCGAGGCGCTGACGCTCGAGCATGTTCTTGAAGTCCATGTTGCCGCCGACGTTGAGCTGGTAGGTCCGGTCGAGGACGACGCCGCGGTCTTCGAACAGCTTCGCCATCACACGGTGGGTGATGGTCGCACCGATCTGGGACTTGATGTCGTCGCCGACGATCGGGACACCAGCGGCACGGAACTTCTCGTCCCATTCCTTGGTGCCGGCGATGAACACGGGCAGGGCGTTGACGAAGGCGACCTTCGCGTCGATCGCGGCCTGAGCATAGAACTCGACGGCCTTCTGCGAACCGACGGGCAGATAGCACACGAGCACATCCGCCTCGGCGTCCTTGAGGGCCTTGACGACGTCGACGGCCTCGCGGTCGGATTCGACGATCGTGTCGCGGTAGTACTCGCCGAGTCCGTCGAGGGTGGGTCCGCGCAGGACCTCGATGCCGGTCGGCTCCACGTCGGCGAGCTTGATGGTGTTGTTCTCGCTGGCAGTGATCGCCTCGGCGATGTCGACGCCGACCTTCTTGCCGTCGACGTCGAAGGCGGCAACGAAATCGATGTCACCGACGTGATAGTCCCCGAACTCCACGTGCATGAGGCCGGGAACCTTCGTCCCGGGCGACGCGTTCCGGTAGTACTCCACGCCTTGGATCAGGGACGAGGCGCAGTTGCCCAGTCCGGCAATCGCGACTCGAATCGATTTCGTTCCCACAATTCTCCTTTGTCTGTTTGGGTTTCACCGAGCGGCGGGAATGTCCCACGCGGGCGGTTGGCCCTGTAGGGCTTCGCTTCGGCCCCAGCTATCCATAATAATCTCCGCGTCAAAATGCCGGACACCGGCCTTCGAACGCGGCAGTGCTCGTCTCAGCTGACGACCAGAGGTTCGAGAACCAGGTCGGGGTGGTTCTTCTGCACGCCTTGCAGCCGCCACCGGTCGGAGAACAGCGCCAGCAGCTCTCCGTCGGAACGGTGGAGGACCTCGACCGAGCGTTCCCGTGCCAGGGTCGGCACGCATTCGGGAGTGGTGCGTCGGGCGAGGGAGAAGTTGAGACGCTCCAGGGTGCAGGGAGCGTTGAATTCGTTGGTCATCCGGTCTTCGGCGACTTCGAACTGCATGGGCCCGACGGCGCCGAGCACGGGTGCCTGATCACCGCGCAGGTCCGAGCGCAGCACCTGGATGACGCCTTCGTGGTCGAGCTGTTCGATGCCGCGTCGGAACTGTTTGTACTTCGAGGAGTCCTTGGCACGGATGACCATGAAGTGTTCGGGTGAGAACGTAGGGATGCCGGGGAACTCGACCTTCTTGTCGAGGTAGAGGGAGTCACCGACGCGCAGGGCTGAGGCGTTGACCAATCCGACGACATCTCCCGGGAACGCTTCGTCGACGACATCGCGGTCGCGACCGAAGACCTGCTGAGCGTATTTCGTGGCGAAGGGTTTGCCGGTGCTGGCGTGGGTGAGCACGGTTCCGCGTTCGAAGACCCCCGAGCAGACTCGGATGTAGGCGAGTCGGTCGCGGTGGTGGGAGTCCATGCCGGCCTGCACCTTGAAGACGAATCCGGAGAAGGGATCGTCGACGGGGCGGGGCTGGTCGTCCTTGTCCAGGCGGGCCTCGGCGGGCGGGGCGAGGTCGACGAGGAGGTCGAGGAGTTTGTGGATGCCGAAGTTGAGCACGGCCGAGGCGAACATCACCGGGGTCGACTTGCCGGCGAGGAACGTCTCCTGGTCGTGGTTCTGATCTTCCATCTCCAGCAGATCGGACTCATCGACAGCGGTCGTCCAGGCATCGCCTTCGAGGTCGGCGGCCGCCTCGGACGTGTAGGTGTCCTCACCGGCGATCGTGGCGCCTCCGTCGGTGCGGGTGTATTTCGTGTACTCGCCGCTGGTGCGGTCGAGGACTCCGCGGAAATCTCCGGACTGGCCGACGGGCCAAGTGATCGGGGTGGGCAGGAGGCCGGTGCGCTGCTGGACCTCGTCCATGAGTTCGAGGGCGTCGAGGCCGGGACGGTCCCACTTGTTGACGACCGTGATGATCGGGATGTTGCGATGGGCACAGACCTCGAAGAGCTTCATCGTCTGCGCCTCGAGGCCTTTGGCGGCATCGATGAGCATGACGGCGCAGTCGACGGCGGAGAGCACACGGTAGGTGTCCTCGGAGAAGTCGGCGTGGCCAGGGGTGTCGACGAGGTTGAACACGGCGTCGCGGTACTCGAACTGCAGGGCGGCGGAGGAGATCGAGATTCCGCGGTCCTGCTCCATCTGCATCCAGTCGGAGACGGTGGCGCGGCGACCAGCTTTGCCGTGGGTGGCTCCGGCCTGGCCGATGGCGCGAGCGTGGAGGGCGAGCGCCTCGGTGGTCGTCGATTTGCCCGCGTCGGGGTGGGAGATGACAGCGAACGTGCGGCGGCGGGACGCCTCGTGTCGGATGTCCTTAACGGAATACTGGCCAGAAGTCACCGCAATATCCTATCGTTCTTCGCGCCCATCCGGCGTGTCCGCTCAGTCACAGTGTGGGGCCAGCTTGTGGCGGGCGTCCGGTACCCGGAACCGTATGTGCGGGGTGACCTGTGGGCGTTGCATCCAGCGTCCTGTCGGAATCGGCCCATATGCTGGGGTGCGATGTCTGAGGAATTCGTCGAATACGCCGGCCGTTCGGAGCCGAAGGAACGCTGGCTCAAAGCCTTGCCGCTCATCATCGCGGGGGTCCTGGGAGTCCCGCTGCTGTGCGCGGCGATCTGGTTCTCCTGGCAGATCGCGCAGACGACGAAGTACCTCTTCGATCTCGGCACCTCCGGCACCGAGGCGGCCGGGATGGTGCTGCTCAGCCTGTCGGGGGCCTTCTGCCTCATCTTCTATCTCGCGTTCCTCTTCATCGGCACTCGCCGTCGCACGTGGAAGTGGCGCATCTGGTGGAGTGTCGCCACCCTTCTTGCCGCCGGAGCTCTGCCGCTGTGGTGGCTCTTCAGCGGCTTCTTCGCCGACGTCTGACCTTCGCCGTCGGGCCGGCCTCGGCTGAGCCCCGCCCATCCAGACTTCCAGCTTTCGCGAGCCCCGGACTCGCAGCCCCCACCCGTCGCGGTAGAACCACCCCTTCGCGACTAATCCTCCCGCAAGCGGCTTCTCCTACAGGTGCTCGCGCGT
The DNA here is from genome assembly GCF_051172395.1 of Brevibacterium sp. H602. NCBI lineage: Bacteria > Bacillati > Actinomycetota > Actinomycetes > Micrococcales > Brevibacteriaceae > Brevibacterium > Brevibacterium sp. H602. The sequence goes on from NZ_JBPIZD010000013.1 coordinate 99,473, forward strand.
CCGTCACTCTTCGTGACACAACGCCCCTCTGCAACGCGGTGTTGTGCCGCTGCCGGTGAGGGATGCTCGGGTCAGAGCTGGGCGAGGGCCTTCGCGATGCGCTTCTCCGACACCGGATGTGCCGTGCCCAGCGAATTCGCGAACAGTGACACTCGCAGCTCTTCGAGCATCACAACGACCTCGACCCATTCGGCAGGCAGCGACACGATCAGCTGCGACCACTCGGCCTTCGCCAGCGCCGGGAATCGGTTGCCGATCTTCTTGACCACGTCGCTGCTGCAGCCGGTGACTCGATCCATGAGCTGCTTGTCACGGATCGGCGAGTCCTGCATTCCGCCGATGCGCACCATTTCGGCCTGTACCCAGCGGGGCAGCTCACGCAGCATCTGCGGAGTCATCGCCGCAATGGCGGCGGCACTCGTTCGGGAGGCTCGCCACGCCTGCACGTCGGCGAGGTTCGACAGGATCGCCAACGAGGAGGCCCTCGACACGAGTTTGTCGAGCTCGGTCGCCGCCTGCAGCGCCTTCATCAGCGACGGCAGCAGCGATGAACAGGTCAGCGGCAGCCCGGTGTCGACGTCCTTGCGCAGCTGCGCGAACTCATCGGCGGTAGCCACCCACGACGTCTCGGCAGGCCCCAACCTGTCGACGACGAGACCGCGGACCCCGACACGAATCAGCCCGCCCAGCAGCTCGTCGGCGGTCTTCTGATGACCGGCGAGGATGAGCTTCTCCTGAGTGGTCAGCCCGTCCTGCAGGTACTTCAGTGCATCAGACGTGTGCTGGCCCAGCAGAGTGATGATCGCTTCTCGCGTGGCCAGGCGCGCTTGCACTGCGGTGTCGAAGGCGACGAGGTCGACCGATGTCGCACGGTCCGCAAGGCCCGGAACGACGCCGGCCGCAGCCTGATCAGGATCGGCCAGCTCACCGAACGACCAGTCCGTCAGACCCGTCTTCGGGGTGAACGCGCTCTGCTTCTGGCGGGCCTTGCGCACCTGCGGTGTGGCCTTCGTCCTCAAAGCAGCCAGGTCCTCGCCGAGACCGACGGTCTTCTTCCCATCGACGACCCGGAAGGTCAGCCGCAGATGGGCGGGTATCCGCGATCGGTCGAAATCGTCGGCGGTGACCGTGATCGGCACGAGATCGTTCAGCCCTCCCCCGCCGGCGCGTTCGCTCAAGTACGCAGCGAGCACGTCCGGCAGGCTTCCCTGGTACGGGGTGAGCGCCGGCAGAATCTCGCGGGCGACGTCGGGAGCGGGAACGAAGTATCGGCGTTTGCTCTTCGGCAATGACCGGATATAGGCGGCGACGAGTTCTTCGCGCAGGCCGGGGACCTGCCAGCTGAATTCGTCCGCGTCGACCGCGGGCACCGCCTCGGCGGGGATCTCCACGGTCACCCCGTCCTCAGTGCTGCCGGGGTCGAAGGAGTAGCGCAGCTTCGCCCGCGTGCCATCGGCCAGTTCCCATTCCATCGGGAAATCCGAGGCCACCGAGGCGGTCAGCTCCTCACTGTCGTCGCTGAGCAGCACCGAGGTTGTGAGGTCGAGCAGGTGCGCGTCCCGCCGTTTCTGCTTCTTCCACCAGCCCCGGAAATCCGCCGCCGAGGTGATCCCCTCCGGAATCCGTTCGTCGAAGAATTCGTAGAGGGCATCGTCTTGGTCGAGCACGCGACGGTTCCGTGTCCGCGACGCCAGCTCCTCGGCCTCGTCGATGACGGCCGCGTTGTGGTCGAGGAAGCCGAAGCGTTCGTGCCAGTCGCCCTCGATAAGACCCTTGCGGATGAACGCGTCCCGGGCGGCCTCGGCGTCGATGGTGCCGTAGCCGACGCGACGGTCGCTGACAAGAGTGACCCCGTAGAGGGAGATCTTCTCGTAGACCATCGACGCGCCGGCCTTCGTCGACCAGTGCGGATCCGAATGTTGGCGGGTGACCAGGTCACCGGCGGCTTCGACGACCCAGTCCGGATCGATCGCGGCGACGGTGCGTGCCCACAGGCGGGAGGTCTCGACGAGTTCGGCAGCCATCACGAAGTCCGGATTGACCTTGAAGAGTCCGGATCCGGGGAAGATCGCGAACCGGGTGCCGCGAGCTCCCTGATAGTCCTTGTGCCGCTCCGACCGTGACCCGATCATCGTCAGCAGACCGGTGAGCAGGGACCGGTGGATGGCGGCGGCATGCGGGTCGAGTTTGGCAGCTGCCACCTGCTTCCCGGTGTCCCCGGCCGGACCGGTCGCGCCCTGCTTCTTCGCACTGCGTTTGGCGGCGCTGAGTTCGGCGAATCCGATCTTGCCGTTCGCACCTCGTCCGCCCTGAGCACTTCCTTCGCCCCGACCGCCACGGGTGCCCTGACCGCCAGGAGCATTCTGACCCTCACGACCACGACCGCTGCGACCGCCTCGACCGCGGTCGGAACCGTCACCGGGCCCCCCTGCATTCACCTTGCCGCCCTCGCCATCGAGAGCGGATCCGGCCATGTCGGCATCGCCGCCCGGCTGCCAGACGGATTTCTCGATGCGAATGCCGGCCGAACCGAGCAGAGAGCGCAGCTGACCGACGAGGTCCTGCCATTCGCGGATGCGCACGAAGTTGAGGAACTCGTCCTTGCAGCGGCGACGGAACTTCGAGGATCCCATGTCCGCCTGCAGATTCTGCAGGTAGTTCCACAGATTGAGGTAGGACAGGAAGTCACTGCCCCGGTGGGTGAATCGGGCGTGCTTCTCATCGGCGGCGGCTCGGACCTCCGCCGGACGTTCCCTGGGGTCCTGGATGGACAGCGCGGCGACGATGACGGTGACCTCTCCCCCGCAGCCGGCCTCTGCCCCGGCGATGACCATCCGAGCCAGGCGGGGGTCGATCGGCAGCACGGTGAGCTTCCGACCGATCTCGGTGACGTGGATCTTCCCTGCCGAGTCGCTGGTCAGCGCCCCGAGTTCGGTGAGCATCGTCCGTCCGTCACGGACGGCTCTGGCCTCTGGCGGGGTGAGGAACGGGAAGTCGAGGATCTCCTGATCGCTTGCGGCGAATCCCAGTGAGGCCATCTGCAGGATGACGCTGGCGAGGTTCGTGCGCAGGATCTCCGGGTCGGTGAATTCGGGACGTGACTCGAAGTCGCCTTCCGAGTACAGGCGGATGCAGATGCCGTCACTGGTGCGCCCCGAGCGGCCCTTGCGCTGGTTCGCACTTGCTTGGGAGATCCGCTCGATCGGCAGTCGCTGCACTCGGGTGCGGTTGGAGTAGCGGGAGATGCGGGCGGTGCCGACGTCGATGACGTATTTGATTCCGGGCACCGTCAGCGAGGTTTCGGCGACGTTCGTGGCCAGGACGATGCGGGGTCGTGAATGGGGTTGGAAGACCTTCTGCTGCTCCCCCGCCGAGAGTCGGGCGAACAGCGGCACGACCTCCCAATTGCTCATCCGCGGACGTCTGCGCAGGTGGTCGGTCAGGGCATCTGCGGTGTCGCGGATCTCCCGTTCACCGGAGAGGAAGACGAGGATGTCACCGGGTGCCTCGGCCGCGAGTTCGTCGACGGCGGCGATGATTCCGTCGGTCTGCTCCTCGACTCCGGTTTCGTAGTTCCCGGATTCGCCGGGACCGTCGACGTCGTCATCGGCAGGATCGTCCCCGAGAGGCCGGTACCGGACCTCGACGGGGAAGGTGCGGCCTTCGACGGAGATGATCGGAGCGTCATCGAAGTGAGCGGAGAACGATTCGGGGTCGATCGTCGCCGAGGTGATGATGACCTTGAGGTCGGGACGTCGGTCGAGCACTTCTTTGAGGTAGCCGAGGAGGAAGTCGATGTTGAGGCTGCGTTCGTGTGCCTCGTCGATGATGATGACTTCATAATCTCGCAGCAGCTTGTCGCGCGAGAGCTCGGACAGCAGAATGCCGTCGGTCATCACCTTCACCCGGGTGGAATCGGCGACCTGCGCGGTGAACCGCACCTGGTAGCCGATGGTGCTGCCGAGCTCTTCGTCGAGTTCGTCGGCGATGCGCTCGGCCACGGTCCGGGCGGCGATGCGCCGGGGCTGGGTGTGGCCGATGAGTCCGTCGACCCCGAGGCCGAGGTCGAGGCAGATCTTCGGCAGCTGGGTGGTCTTTCCCGATCCCGTCTCACCGGCGATGATGACGACCTGGTTGTCCCGGATCGCCTCGGCGATCTCGTCCTTTGCCGCGGTGACCGGCAGATCCTCGGGGTAGGTGACGGCGACCGGATGGGCAGCGCGGGCGTCCTTGAGCCGGGCTCGGCGCTGCTGATGGTGTGCTGCCGTGGTTCTGCGTCGCTGCTGCGAACGCCCACGTCCGTTCTTCCCGCGCCGAGGCGGCCGTCCTGGATTCGTGTTCGCTGGAGTGGTTGACGGGGTCGGGTTCTCTTCTGCCATTGCGTCTCCCAGCTTAGCGGCAATGCCCGGGCCCGGCCCCGTCGAGGCGGGTTACTCCCCGCCGCCCCAGAGAGGGGCGAGCGCCGAGTAGAGCTGCTGGACGCCGAGGATGATGAACAGCAGTGCTGTGATCGCCAGAGCGATGTTCGTGTGCAGCTTGTTCGCCCATTCCTTCGGGATCTTCTTGCCGTTGAGGAGGCCGAGCAGGGTGACGGCGAGGAACGGCATGAACAGCGAGCCGAGGACGCCGTAGGCGAGGATGAGGCCGATCGGTTTGCCGAGGATGAACAGCAGCATCGGCGGGAACGTCAGCCACAGCACATAGAACTTGAAGTACTTGCCGCCGGTCAGGGTGTCGGGGTGTCCGCCCGGCTTCTTGCGCATATGCCCCCAGAAGTCGGCGAACATCAGGGACACTCCGTTCCATACTCCGATGATGGAGGAGAAGGAAGCGGCCCAGAATCCGACGAGGAAGCCGATGCCCACGACCTCGCCGTAGCGGGCTTTCAGGACGTCTGCGAGGTCGAGCAGTCCCTTGTCCTCGGCAGAGATCGAGACGCCCGCGGCCCGGACCACCTCGGCGCCGACGATGAGCATGGCGATGACGAAGATGCCGGTCATCACGTACGCCATCGAGTTGTCGATGCGCATCACCCGCATCCACTTCGGAGTGTGCCAGCCCTTCTCACGCAGCCAGTAGCCGTAGGCGGCCAGCGTGATGGTGCCGCCGACGCCTCCGGCGAGCGCGAGCGTGTAGATCACTCCGCCTTCGGGGATGATCGGGATCAGTCCGGTGAGCATATCGGGAATGTTCGGGGCGGCGATGATCGCCAGCCCCACGACGGTGATGAACATGATCCCGACGAGGACGGCGGTGATCTTCTCAAACACGGCGTAGCGGCCGAACCACACCATGGCGAAGCCGGCCAGGCCCATGAGCACCGACCACACTGTGAGGTTGAGGCCGGGGAAGAGCGCGGCCAGCGGCAGCGCCGCAGAGCTCATCGCCGTGGCTCCGTAGACGAAGCCCCAGATGATGATGTACGGCCCGAAGTACCACGTGGTCCAGCGGCCGAGCGATCGCCACCCCTCGAAGATCGTCTTTCCGGTCGCGAGGCTGAACCTGCCGGCTCCTTCGACGAGGACGATCTTGAGGATGACGCCGACGATCACCGCCCACAGCAGTCCGTAGCCGAACTGGCTGCCGGCCACCAGGGTCGCCACCATATCCGCGGCGCCGACGCCGGTGGCCGCGACGACGAGGCCGGGACCGATGACCTTCCATTTGGCCGGGCCGGAGGCCTCTTCGATTCCGGAAACGGTCTCTGCGTCGCCCGCGTCGCCGGGGCCGGAACCGTTCGACTGCTCACTCATGGAGATATTCGCTTTCATCGTCGGCCGCGCACCGACTCACCGTGTGGTCGGGGATCCTCCATCGGATTCTCCCGCATATCGGCGGCGCAGCGGTCTCAGCATGTCCACAGTCATAATAGGTGACACCGGCGCTGTCGTGTCATCGGTCACCACCCTTCGCGACGGCCGACCCCGGCCCGCCGCTCAGAAGCGGTCGGCAATTGTTCGCAGACGTTTGAGATACGCGTCGTGGTCGAAGTCCTCCGGCAGGTTCGGGGCCCCTTCCGAGAGTCCGGCGAACCCGTCGATGCCTTCCCGGACGATGTCGACTTGGCCCAGGTGCTGGGTCAGGTCGACGAGGACGTGGACCATGATCTGTCCCAAGGTGGTCTCGTCGCGGCCCGTGGGCCAATGCGGCACCCGTCCCGGCGAATGAAGGCTGAGCGAGTCGATGGTCTCGTCGGCGAAGTCGGCGACGCGGGTGTAGAAGTCGAGCAGATACGCGGTCGTCTCGGACTCGGTCGCACACCAGTCTGCCTGCGGATCGAGGTCGATGTCCGCATCGGTGACGACCTCTTCCCGGTTCGGCCATGCGCGGCCGAAAGTGTCGCCGAAGTAGACGATCTCGACCTGCGCCATATGTTTGAGCGCACCGAGGAGGTTGAATCCGGTCGGGGTGCGCGGCCACCTCAGCGATCTTTCGTCGAGTCCGGACAGTTTCCATCGCAGGTTCGTCCGACCGCGGCGCAGGGACTGCTGCAGGAAGGACTTCATCGTCTCGTCGTCGCTCATGAGCACAGGCTTCCACACCATCTCTGCGCCGTCTACGGCTATCCTCGAAGGGTGAGTGAGAACAATTCATCGCAGGACTCCCGCAGTCGCATCGCCCGACGGGTCTTCCCCGACGGAGTCGACCCCGATCCTCGCTTCACCCTGGCCAACGAGCGGACCTTCCTGTCCTGGATCCGCACCGCGCTGGCGTTCATCGGCGGCGGAATCGCCGTCGAGGCCTTCACCTCGGAGATCTTCGGCTCCGGTCTGCGGGCGACCCTGTCGATCGTGCTCATGGTCATCGGCTTCATCCTCGCCGCCGGTGCCGCCGTCCGCTGGCATCGCATCGAATCGGCGATGCGTCGCAAGACCTCGCTGCCGCTGCCGCTCATCATCCCCATCGTCAGCCTCGCCTCGGCGCTGGGTGCCGGTCTCCTCGTCCTGGTGTTCGCCGGCCTGCTGTGATGCCGACCCGCTCACCGCGACCGCAGCCGCATGACGATCCGGCTCTGCAGCCGGAACGCACCGTCCAATCCTGGCTGCGCACGAGTCTGACGATGACGGTCGTCAGCCTCATCTTCATGCGCTTCATCAACGTCTTCCAAGGCTGGTCGGTGGCGCTCTTCGTCGTGTGCATGGGCATGGCCATCGTCGCCATCGCCATGCAGGTCAGGCGCTACCGGCTCGGTTCGGTCTCGATTCGGGCCGAACGCGGCCGGCCGTCGCCGTGGGCGGTCATCTTCCTCACCACCTCGGTGTGCCTCATTTCGGTGCTGAGCGTCGCCTCGGTGATCAAGATCAGCCTGTTCTGAGACCGCACCTCTCGTTCCTCGTTATGAGACCGCCGTCCGGTCCGCTGACCTGCACGCCTAAACTGGTCCGTATGAAGGATGCACGCGAAGTCTCCACCGCCCCGCTCGTCGCCGTCGGCCTCATCGGCGGCTTCCTCACCGCCCGCGAGACCGGGATCCGCCCCCTCGGCGGAGTCGTCCTCGCCGCAGCGGGCGCCTACGCCGCCCGCTCCTGGTATGTGAAGAAGGGCTGGCCGGCCGCCACCGGACTGAGCTTGGCCTACCTCGGCGGGTTCGGCGCCTCCCATCCCCTGGCGAAGAAGATCGGCGCATGGCCGGCCGTGTTCGCCGTCAGTGCGGTCAGCGCCGCAGCCTCCTATGTCGTCTCCGATATCGCCGAGGCGGACTGACCCTGACCCGACGGCTCCGACCCTAGCCGTCCCACACCGATACCCGCCCTTCGGGACTGACACCAGCCGCACCAGACCGACCGCAGCACTCCCAGACGTAGGAAGCGAGGACCCGAGCAGCCCATGCTGGCCGTATTCGAAGGTTTCGCCGTCATCGCCGGTGTCATTCTGGTCGGGTTCGTCCTCGGCCGCTCCGGAGTTCTCGGTCCCCACGGCCAGCAGGTCATCGCGAAGCTCGTCTTCTACGCCGGCACCCCGACCCTGCTCTATGTCACCGTCGCCGACACCGACCTCGGGCTGATCTTCAACACCGCCCTCTTCGCCACCGGCGGGTCCGCACTCATCGTCGGTGCCGCCCTGTTCGTCCTCACCAAGTGGATCAGAAAGCGCAGCACGGGTGAGGCGATGTTCTCCGCGTGGGCGACCAGCTACGTCAACATCGGCAACCTCGGCATCCCGATCGCCGCCTATGTCCTCCGCGACATCGGCTATGTCGCCCCGGTTCTGCTCTTCCAGCTGCTCGTCCTCGCTCCCATCGGCATGGCCGTGCTCGACGGAGCGGGCAAGAAGCAGCATGATTCGCACTGGTACTCCGCAGTCCTCCAAGTGCTCAAGAACCCCATCGTCCTCGGAGCCGCAGCCGGTGTGGCCGCCTCGGCGACGGGCTTCGAGCTGCCGCGATTCGTCTTCGAACCGATCGACATGATCGGCGCGACCGCGGTCCCGGGTGCCCTGTTGGCGTTCGGCATCTCGCTCAAGGACGGGTGGGGAATCCCCGTCAAGGGCAGCCGCGCACAGCTGAGCTACATCACCGGCGCCAAACTCATCGCTCAGCCGGTCATCGCCTGGGCCATCGGCGGCCCTCTGCTCGGCTACGACGGGATCGACCTCTTCGCCATCGTCGTCACCTCCGCCCTGCCGACCGCACAGAACGTCTACATCTACTCGATGCAGTACCGACAATCCGAGGCGCTCATGCGCGATGCCGTCTTCATCACCACGGTCCTGTCCGTTCCGGCTCTCGTCATCATCGCCGCCCTCCTCGGCTAGCGACCCGGCGAAATCCGCCGCCGTGGCGTGTCCTCCCGGGCTTGGACCCCGTGGTCACTGACAATGGGGATGTGTCCAGAGACGAGAAGAACGAGACCGAAGACCTCCTGAGCAGGCGGATGAGTTCAGGGTCTGCCAGTGCTGCCGATAAGCAGTCGCAGGCCCCTCTGGAGGCGGCCAATGATCCCTCGACCGACACCGAGGCGTTTGATCCGATCACGGATCCCATCGCCGAGGATGCCCCCAAGCATTCCGCGGACGCGAAGCCCTCGACGGGCCCGGTGAGGGTGACTCCCGCCCATTCGACGAATCCTGCCTCTCAGCCCGCGACCGCGAGCACGCGCACCGCCGAACACACCGCCGCGCAGAAGTCCGCCGGCACGGGTTCGGCCACCGCTGCATCGACGACCGGCGCATCATCCTCGACCGTTACCGGTGCCACACGCGAGGTGCCGCAGAATGCGCGCACCGCGGTGATGAGCGAAGCCGATTGGGCTGCGGTGTCGAAGGCGGCGACGTCGACCGATGCCCGTGACCCCGAGGTGCCCGAACGACGTCGGTCCGTGCTCGATGTCATCGGCACGATCTGGATCATGCTCGCCACCCCCTTCGTCCTGTTGGCTCTGGCGGTGCGCTTCGTCGCCTCGGGGATCTTCCTCAAATTCGAGTACTTCCGGCCCGGCTTCCCGGCCGATCAGTTCGGCTTCAGTGCCGCCGACCGTGAGCACTACGGGACCTATGTCATCGACTACTTGCACAACTTCGATTCCCGGCGCTACCTCGCCGATATCGTCATGCCCAACGGGGAGCCGATCTTCATCTCCGACGAGCTCAGCCATATGGCTGACGTCAAGGGTCTGATCTCGCTGCTCTACCTCGTGGCTCTTGTCGGCATCATCGGATCCGTGCTGTTCGGCATCTACATGTGCCGCAAGAACGGATCGGGCATCCATGCAGGCGTGCGCCTGGGGTCGATCTTCAGCATCATCTTCATGGCCGCTGTCGCCGTCGTCGCCGTCCTCGGCTGGGACAGCTTCTTCCGCGGCTTCCACAAGGTGTTCTTCGCCGATGGGACCTGGGAGTTCTACGCCGATGATTCGCTCATCCGCCTCTTCCCCCCTCAGTTCTGGGTCGATGCGGGCATCGCCGGCGGCGGACTCTTCGTGCTTCTGGCGATCATCCTCTTCCTGCTCAGCTTCACCGGTCACAAGAAGCGCCGGGCGCTGCGCAAGGCACGGAAGGACGCCGAAGCAGAGAGCTGATTCGGTTTCGCCGCAGTCCGGAGCATCGGCGTCCGGCGGCACAGCAGCACGTCACTGCACAGCGGGTTCGAGTCCCGCTCCACGGTTCCGGCCGGGTGGTCTTTCCCCTTCCACCCGGCCGAATTCCTGTCCGGAATCATTCGACGAGACCACCGATCCCCCGATCACCGTGTCTCGGCTGGGGCGTCTCCTGTGGGTGAATTCACCTCGATCACGGAGCGGATTCCGCGGTGGAACCACTCACAGGAGACAGGCACGCTGCCCGGATCACCGATCCCCCGCCTCGGTGACGGTGGACGACTGCTGACTAGTCGTCGACGGCGTCGCGGCCGCGGCGGACCAGAAGCGGGTCGGCTTCGTAGACGACCGACGGGTCTTTGTCCTCGTAGTCGAACTGGTTGAGGAAGTAGCGCATCGCATTGAGGCGGGCGCGTTTCTTGTCATTGCTCTTGATCGTGATCCACGGAGCGTGGTCGGTGTCCGTGCGGCGGAAAGTCTCTTCCTTCGCCTCCGTGTAGTCGTCCCAGCGATCGAGGGATTCGAGATCCATCGGTGAGAGCTTCCACCGCCGCACCGGGTCGATCTGACGGATCGCAAACCGGGTCCGCTGTTCTCTCTGGGTCACGGAGAACCAGAACTTCGTGACGTGGACTCCGGAGTCGATGAGCATCTTCTCGAACACGGGAGCCTGTTCCATGAAAGTCTCGTATTCGTCGTCGGTGCAGAATCCCATGACTTTCTCGACATTTCCCCGGTTGTACCAGGAGCGGTCGAACATGACGATCTCCCCGCTCGTGGGCAGGTGGGAGATGTAGCGCTGGAAGTACCACTGTCCGGCTTCGCGGTCGGAGGGTTTGTTGAGTGCGACGACGCGGGCGGCACGCGGGTTGAGGTGTTCGGTGAAGCGTTTGATCGTTCCGCCCTTGCCGGCGGCGTCACGACCTTCGAAGACGATGACGTGTTTGGCGCCGGTGTCCTGACCCCAGTACTGGAATTTCAGCAGTTCGACCTGCAGTTTGTACTTCTCGAGTTCGTACTCTTCGCGGTCCATCTGTTCGTCGTACGGGTACCCTTCCCGCCAGGTTTCGACGGCCCGGCCCATGGGGTCGATGAGGTGCGGATCCGTGGTCTGACTGTCCTCGACGGTGTACCCTTCGAGGCGGAGTTTGTCGATGTACTCCCGCAGATTCTCTTGGAACAGATTGTTCACGAGATCCTTCCCTTTCGCTGTCGACACCGGGTGTGCCTCGTGCACGATAATGTGCCGAGATGAATATCAGGTTATGCGATCGACGTCGCGTCGCGGGATGATTCCGACGCTCAATAGTGGGGCCAGCGCGATGAGTCCGAAGGACAGCGGATAGCCGAATGCCGTCACCAGGGCACCGAATCCGGGGCCGAGCAGGGCCGACATGACGAACTGTCCTGTGTTCTGGGTTCCCAGCGCCTTGCCCGACCACCGTGGTCCGGCGGCTTCGGCCACCGAGGCGAAGGCCAGTCCGTTGTCGGCCACGGAGACGGCCGAGGCGAGGATGAAGACGACTGCGGCGACGGCGGGCAGCTCCGTCAGCGACAGGATGGCGATGGCCACGACGACGATCACCGCCGCGACGGCGACGATGCGCATGAGGCCGACGCGGGATCCCGTGCGATCGGAGAGAGCGCCGACGACCATGCGACCGACTGCGCCGACGATCTGCGCGATCGCGACGATCGCTCCGGCGGCGCCCGCGCCGATCCCCTGGACGACGATGAGCCAGACGAGTCCGTAGGTGGAGAACGCGAACTGCGGGACGACGAGGAGCGCGGAGACCGCATGGATGCGCCACAGGAAGGAATCGCTGCGGTAGGGATTGATCGCCGAGGCGGCGCTGGGCTTCCCCTCCCCCGCCGAGGTGGTGCCCGGTTCGTTCTGCCCGTGGCGTTCCGTCTCCGGTTCGGTGTCGCGGTCGGGGTCGGCCACCTCGGCGCGGGTGGGCGTCGGGTCCGGGGGGTTGCGGATGAGGGCGAAGCAGACGAGGGCGAGTACACCAGTTACGGCGGCGACGAACCACAGGTAGGCGGGGAATCCGCCGGCCGCGGCGATCCCCGGGATGGTCACGGCGGCCACGCCTGTGCCCAGGGGCTGGGACATCTGGCGGATGCCCATGGCCAGTCCTCGGCGGTGGCGGGGGAACCAGCCCATGACGACGCGGCCGGATGCAGAGTTCACCGAGGCGGCCGCGGCACCGGAAGCGGCGATGACGATGACCATCCAGATCGGTGAGTCGACGACGAGCACAGCGGCGGCCGAGAACGCAGCGGTCAGCCCGCTCCCCAAAGTCATCGCCAGACGTTCGCCGAAACGGTCGGCGAATGCGCCCCAGGCGATGAGGGTGAGGATGAGTCCGAAGCTCGGTGCGGCAGCGACGGTGCCGGCCTGGGTGAGTGTGAACCCGAGGTCGGAGTGCATGTATGGGATGAGGAAGGCGGGTCCGGCGATCGCGATGGTCGCCGCCATCTGCGTGAGGACGCCGACGACGAGGATCACCCAGGCCTGTCTGGTGGGTCCGTTCGTCGTCATCGCTCCAGGTTAGCCGTGTGACCGGATCGTCCGCGGGATGTCTCAGATCGCGGTGGCCGGGCTTTGCCGATAAAGTGTGTTCTGAGCATTCCCCCTATAGCCCAATCGGCAGAGGCAGTCGACTTAAAATCGATTCAGTGTGGGTTCGAGTCCCACTGGGGGGACCAGAGATATTTGAGCTGACCTGAGACGTTTCGCAGCGAGGACCAGGCTGATTCCTTCACCGCCTCTGCGATCAGGACAGGCGCAGCCACCCAGGTGCCCGGGCAGAGAACTCGTTCCGATCGAGCCTGTCTCCGACTCCGGCGGGAATCGCTCCGAGGACAGGTGCCATCGCCGACAGTGCAGCCCAATTGTCACGGTCAACCGGAGACGCCTTTTCGGGCCACGAACCGATGATGATGCCGGTGGTCGAAACCCGCCGGCTCTCAAGGGCTTCAGCGGTGAGAGCAGTGTGGTTGAGGGTCCCTAGGCGGGAGCGGACGACGATAGCGGCACCGACCGAGTTCTCTCCTTCCGACAGTCCGGCTGCGATGTCTGCGACGGTATGCTCTCCGAAATCGACGAGGACTCCCCCGGACCCTTCGATGAGGACGTGGTCGGCATCGGTTCGTGCGAGTGCCCTACAGATGAAGTCCACGTGCTCGGCTGCGCTCGGCAGATTCGAGACTCTGTCGGCCCCTGAGGAGTCCGGACCGGATGGTACGGCGCCAACTGACTCATCATCGACCGACTTGAACTCGTCCCATTCGGCTTTGGCGGCCGGAACCGGAGCCATCGGCAGGCGGAGGGTAGTGTTCGTGAACGCTTGGATGCCGGTCAGCCGAGCCACTGCCTCCGCGTCGGATTCTGTGACGACGTCGCTGTAATCGGACTCGAGCTGCTCACGTTCAGGGTCGTCGGCCCTGATATGCCCCGTCTGGATCGGCTTGCACATGATCACTCGACGCCCAGCCGCATTCAGTGCCGCGGCCAACGCCGCGGTGGCGATGGTCTTGCCGACGCCGGTGTCCGTTCCCGTGACGAGCAGAAAGCGCGGGATCATGCCACCGACTCCGCAGCGCAGATTTCGGTGATCGCTCGAATGCGCTCACAGGCATTGGCCAGATCCCCAGGGCTGAGTCCGGCACGAGCTGTCAGCCGCAGACGCGTGATGCCGTCGGGCACCGAAGGTGGGCGGAAACAGCCGACGAGGATGCCCTCCTCGCACAGCAGTTCGCGCGCCCGGACGCCTGATTCCGGGCTCGGCATGGGAACGGACAGCACGGCACCGGCCGGGACCGGCACATCAAGCACGGCTGCCAGTTGTGCGCGGGCCGCCTTCATCGACGCCACCCGCTCAGCGGTAACGAGGTCGAGAGCCGCACCCGCTGCGGCCGCCATGGCAGGGGAAAGACCGGTGTCGAAGATGAAGGTACGAGCCGTGTTGACCACAGCATCTCGGACGAGACCGGCTCCCAGCACAGCCCCTCCCTGGGCGCCGAGCGCTTTCGACAGCGTGGCTGTGACCACGAGGCGGTCGCGGCAACCGCTCACCGCGGCGGCCGCCCCCATTCCGACGGCTGTCTCGGCGCCGGTCACGCCGATCCCGTGCGCTTCGTCGACGAGCAGCAGAGCGTCGTAACGAACGCAGAGGTCAAGAAGACGAGGCAGGTCCGCGGTGTCACCGAATACGGAGTACACAGATTCGACGACGACAAGCGCCTCTGACTGCTGACGACCAGCCAAAGCGGCTTCAACGGCGTCCAGGTCGTTGTGGGCGACGATGCTCGTCGAAGCTTTTGCCAGACGGCAGGCATCGATGAGTGACGCATGGTTGTGGGCGTCGGAGATGATGAGAGTATCTGGACCGGCCAGAGCAGTGACGGCGGCGATGTTAGCCAGGTAGCCGCTGGAGAAGGTCACACACGCAGGGTGCCGCAGCCGTTCGGCCAGCGCAGCTTCCAATCGGTGGTGGACGTGTGTGGTCCCGGTGACGAGTCGCGATGCGCTGGCCGAGGTGCTGCTGCGTTCGATCTCCTCGATCGCTGCGGCACGCACCAGCGGATGCGCCGAGAGCCCGAGGTAGTCGTTCGAGGCGAGGTCGAGTCCGTCGAGCACGAGGTCACTGCGATCAAGACCGGCAGTACTTCGGCGCTCGGCGGCGGCGGAAAGGCGGGAGAAGAGCGCGTTCACGATGCAACCTCGAACTCACACCCGTCCCCGTGTGCCGCGGCTGCCGCGACAATCGCCGTCGTGATGGTGTCCACCACCGCCGGAGTCGAGATATAGGGCGGCATCGTATAGATGTGCTGCCGAAACGGCCGCAGCCATACCCTGTGTTCGGTGGCTATGCGCGTGGTCAGCGCCACGTCGACCGGGCGGTCGAGTTCGACGACGCCGATGCCACCGGTCACCCGCGCTTCGATGACATGATCCAGCCGCCTGGCAGGAGCGAGGCCCGTTTCGAGGGCCTGAGAGATCCGTCCAATGGCCGGCTCCCAGCCGCTCGTCTCGTCATCGATGAGGAGGCCGACCGACGCATTTGCCGCAGCACACGCCAGGGGATTCGCCATGAACGTGGGCCCGTGCATGAGCGCCCGATGGGACGAAGTGGTGATGACGTCGGCAACTGGTCCACTGCACAGCAGCGCCGCCAATGTGAGATAGCCGCCGGTCAGAGCCTTGCCCAGGCACATGACGTCCGGGGTGATCCCCGCGGCCCGACAGGCGAAGTCAGAGCCCGTGCGTCCGAAGCCGGTGGCGATCTCGTCGGCGATGAGTATGGCATCGATCTCGGTGGCCAACCGCCGCAATGACTGCAGGGCGGCGGGGTGATACGGCCGCATACCTCCGGCACCTTGGAAGAGGGGTTCGACGATGATGCCGGCGATCTCTGCCCCGTGCGCATCGACGAGGTTTTCAGCCTTGACCAACCATTCGTGCACCTCGGCAGCGGATGCCTCCGGCAACGGCGGACGAGGCAGGAACAGCTGGGTTGCGAGCAGCCCGGCGAAATCGTTGTGCATTCCCCCAACTGGGTCGCACACGCTCATCGCCCCGGTGGTGTCACCGTGGTAGGCACCTTCGAGGGCAAGGAAGCGCCTGCGGTCGCGGCCGCGGGCCAGCTGGTATTGGATGGCGAGCTTGAGCGCGACTTCGACCGAGACCGAACCCGAGTCTGCGAGGAAGACATGGTCGAGTCCGTCCGGTGTGACTGCGACGAGCCGCTCGGCTAGTTCGACGGCCGGTTCATGGGTGAGACCGCCGAACATGACGTGCGAGAACGATCCGATCTGGGTGGTCAGTGCCGCATCCATGACCGGATGCTGGTATCCGTGGACGACCGACCACCACGAGCTCATCCCGTCGAGCAGGCGATGCGTCGATCCCGAAGCATCGCGCAACTCCACATAGGGCCCATCTGCGCCGGTGACCGAGAAGTGCGCGCCGGCGTCGAGCGGACCGTAGGGGTGCCACAGCAGGCCGGAATCGCGCTCGAGCGTGCTCGTCGGCATCCGCAGTCCCGCCTCAGACATTGGGTGTGAGCTCTGTGCCCGCGCCGCGGCGCCGGATCGTCGGAATCATCACTCCGGAGTCGTCGGCTTCTTGACCAGCCGTCGGCAGAGGTTTGCCGCACGGCAGGGTGCTCGCGGTCTTTGCTGCCTCAGCGGACGTTCCGTCGCTCTTCATGTCACCGGGCGCCACCTCGGCGAAGGCGGCCTGATGGGCTGCCCGGTGAGCCTTGAGCTCATCACGCAGTCGTTCGGCACTCTCTGCTCCGACGATCTCGAAGCCTCCGTCGACGATCATGTCGAGGTCTTCCTCGGCGGCCTGCCCCTCCGAGGTCAGATAGTCGCCGAGGAAGAGCGAATTGGCCACATGCAGCGACAGCGGCTGCAGCGTACGCAGGTGCATCTCCCGACCTCCGGCGATGCGCAGCTCGCGGTCCGGGCACAGGAATCGCACGGCGCAGAGAATCCGCAGGCAATGCTGCGGGGTCAGCGTCCAGGTTCCTTCAAGCGGTGTGCCGTCGAAGGGAATGAGAAAGTTGACCGGGATCGAATCGGAGTCAACGGCCTTGAGCGATTCGATCGCCTCGATGATCTGCTCGTCCGTCTCCCCCATTCCGACGATCAGCCCTGAGCACGGGGAGAGCCCTGCACCACGCGCCTTGTCCACGGTGTCGACACGGTCGGCGAACGTATGAGTCCTGCAGATATCGGGGTAGAGAGATTCGGCAGTGTTGAGGTTGTGGTTGTACGCGTCGACACCGGCGTCCTTGAGTCGCTGTGCCTGACCGTCCTTGAGGAACCCGAGGCAGGCGCAGACCTCGACGTCGGGACTGGATGTCTTGATCTCCTCGACCATCCCCGAGACGCGCTCGACGTCCCGGTTCGAAGGACCGCGTCCGGACGCGACGAGGCAGACCCGCGAGGCTCCCCCTGCCAGACCGAATTCCGCCTGCCGCTTCGCCTCATCCTTCGGCAGCCATGAGTACTTGAGAATGTCTGCTTCTGAGCCCAATCGCTGCGAGCAGTATCCGCAGTCCTCCGGGCAGAGTCCCGATTTGAGGTTGACGAGGTAGTTGACCTTGACGCGATTGCCGAAATGTTCGCGGCGCAGCCGGGAGGCAGCGGCGACAAGGTCGAGGAGGTCCTCGTCGGACGACGACAGGATCGTGCGGGCATCGGAGGCGGTGGCCGGATCGCCGGCGAGCACGCGCTCGGCGAGTGTTTGATAGCTATCCATGTTGTCATTATTGAACACTGTTCAATAGAGTGCCAAATCACACTCTCCGCCCGAACAGGCAGAATGGTGTTATGACCTTCGTACTTCTCACCGCCGGCGATCATCCCCGGTTCGTCGACGGCACCGATGATCCGAACCTCGCCGAGGCGGCCGGGCCCGCCGTGCTCATCGCCGTCGACAGCGCTGCCGACGACTCCGATTCCGGCCCTGACATCGGCACCGAGGCGCCGTCACTCAACGCATGCATCGACGCCCCCTACCGTCCTCTCGCCTTCCGCGAGTCGGGAGCCGACTGGTCGGACATTGATTTCGAGGCCGCCGATCATTGGGAGCAGATGGGACCGGAGCTGCGGCGCCGCCTCGTCGAGGATCACCTCGCGACGCTCGCTGTCGGAGAGTTCAAGGTGGCGACGAACAACGGCAGCGCCTCGATCATCACGAACAACTGGGTCTACTCGGGCTCACCGCGCACCTACCGCGCCGCGGGCCGCCTGAGAGAGCTCATCACCGTCCTCGGCGAACTCACCCGCAGGGCCGATCAGCGCGCCTGAGCATCATCCATCTCAGCCTGGCGATCACGATTGTCGATCAACTCGGCGACATTGCGCTCGGCCCACCTCCGCAGCGCAGTCACGGGAGCCTGCAGCGAGCGACCGAGATCGGTGAGCGAATACTCCACCCGCGGGGGCACCTCCCCAAACGACTGCCTGGTCACCAAGCCGTCGGCGACGAGTGATCGCAGCGTCGAGGTGAGCACCTTCGGGGTGATGCCCCCGATCGCCTGTCGGATCTCTCCGAAGCGCTTTGGGCTGTCATCGAGGATCTCGATGATGAGCACCGTCCACTTGTCACCGACCCGATCGAGGATGACTCGGGTGGGGCACTCCGGATCGAAGGCATCGCCTTCCCAAGAATCTCTGATTTTCATATCCCAATAGTATCTTTGAGGTACTCCCTTTCCAAACGATAGTGTCATGATGTCATCACAGCAGGAACCACCTCGGCGCCGCGAACCCGACGCCGCAGCAGAAAGGGACACACCATGAAGATCGCACTCTTCGGAGCATCCGGAATGATCGGCTCCCGCGTCACCGCCGAGGCGGCCGGCCGCGGCCTCGACATCACCGGCATCACCCGCTCGGGCACCGACGTGCCCGGTGCCGCCCGCAGCATCAAGGGCGATATGGCCGATGCCGAGTTCGACGCCCGCATCGCCGCCGAACACGACATCATCGTCTCCACCACCGGTCCCAGCCGCACCGGCGGGGACCACCAGGAGTGGCTCGACGCCCTGAAGACCTTGGCCGAGAACAGCGGCAACACCCGCATCTTCGTCGTCGGCGGCGCCGGTTCCCTGTGGGTCGGCGACACCATGCTCAAGGACACCGAGGGCTTCCCCGCGAGCTACAAGGCCGAATCGGAGACCGGCACCCGAGCGCTCGAGCTGCTGCGGACAGGCAACTGGTCGCCCTGGACGCTCATCTCCCCCGCACCGGAGATCGCCCCCGGGGAACGCACGGGTTCGTACAAGACCGAGCTGGAGGTCCCGGCCGGTGACGCAATCTCGGCCGAGGACTTCGCGGTCGCCATGGTCGACGAGATCGTTGAACCGAAGCACATCGACGTCCGGTTCACCGTCGCGAACTGACCGAACTGACGGTCGATGACCATGCGCGGCGGCTCCTGACACCCAGAGGAAAGCCAGTCGCTCGCGGTCATGCGAACATGACAGCGCCGGGGATGCACAATGCATCCCCGGCGCTGTCGTCTCACCAGGACAGGTGACCGGATGGCACCGGCCGCCTCGAATCAAGCCTTGGCAGGTTCCTTCTTCGGAGCCGGCTTCGAGTTGGCAGCCTCGACGAAGTTCTTGCGCGGAACATCGAGGTCTGCCAGCGGCGTGGCGTCGCGGCCGAGGACGGCGCTGACGAACCAGTTGCCGAAGACCCTGACCTTGCGGTCCATGGTCGGGATGGCGTAGCCGTGGTAGGCGCGGTGCATGAGCCAAGCGAGGAGTCCGCGGGCTTCGAAGTCACCCATCTGCGAAACACCCTTGTACACACCCAGACCGGCGACCGTACCGATGGTCTTGTGGAAGTACTGCTTGAACTCGGTCTCTCCACGCAGTGCGGCGAGCACATTGGCAGCAAGCACGGGAGCCTGGCGCACAGCGTGCTGAGCGTTGGGCACGCAGAAGCCTGCCACTCCGCCGCCGGACAGGTCGGGAACAGCGGCGTTGTCGCCGGCCGCCCAAGCGCCCTCGACGACACCGTCATCGCCCTCGACCCGCAAGTCGGCGCGTACGGTGACATTGCCGCGTTCGTTGATCGGCAGGTCGGAGTCGATGAGCACCGGGTTGGCCTTGACACCGGCGGACCACACGATCGTGTCGGCGTCGAACTCTTCGCCGTTCGAGAGCTTGACGTGCTTGTCGGTGCAGTCCTGAAGGAAGGTCTCGAGGTAGACGTCGATTCCCCGTTCGCGCATGTGCTCGACGACCCAACGGGCCTGAGCTTCGCCGACCTCGGGCATGACGCGGCCGAGGGCCTCAACGAGGACGAAGCGGACATCGGCTTCAGTCAGCGTCTCGTACTGTGCGATGGCCGAACGGACCATGTCCTCGAGTTCGGTCAGCAGCTCGATGCCAGCGAATCCGCCGCCGACGAAGACGAAGGTCAGAGCCTTGCGGCGCTCTTCGTCGTCCTCCATCAGAGCGGCGTCGGCCAGGCGGGAGAGGAGGTGGTCGCGCAGGGCGACAGCTTCTTCGATGCGCTTGAGCGCGATCGCGTTCTCCTTCAGGCCCGGGATAGGCAGCGCACGGGCAACCGAACCGGAGGCGAGGACGATGTGGTCGTAGTCGAGTTCGAACGCTTCATCGTTCTCGGGTTCGATGGTGGCGAACTTCTCGGCGTGGTTGATCGAGGTGACCTTCGCGGTGATGACCTCGGCACCCGGCAGGTTGCGGCGCAGCGGCACCACAGCGTGACGAGGCTCGATCGATCCGGCTGCCACCTCGGGAAGGAACGGCAGGTAGGTCATGTACGGGTTGGGATCGACCACGGTGACGGTGGCTTCGCCCCGACCTAGGTTCTTCAGCAGATTCTGAGCGGCGAGCAGGCCGACCGAGCCGCCACCGACGACGAGGATTCGTGGACGCAGTTTTGAGTTTCTGATGAGTGCCATAATCCCATGCTAGACCCTTGTGAAAACTTTCACTAATTGTTTGTCTCACGGACTCGAACGCCCCAGATCAGAGCAGTTTCTGCACCTGGCCTCAGTGGCGACGGCGGGCGAAGGAGACGATCGAGATGATCATGAGGACCACGGCGATCAGGGCTCCGGCACCGAGGACGGCGAAGCCGAGCATCGGCGTCGACTGCGTGGCGACGATATCGGTCGGGGCGAGAGCCTTCGGGCTCTCGGTCTCGTCCGGGGCGGCGGTTTCCGTCTCCTCCGCCTTCGCATCTCCACGGCGATGCATCTTCACCCAGTCTGCAAGCTCATCCTCGGCGGAGGCGACGTTCTTGGGCGCTTTCGCCTTGATGGCGCTCTGCGGGTCGACGCGCCCCCAGCCGACGATCGGGTCGGGCTTGCCCTTCTTGCTCACGCCCTTGTGACCGTCCACCGGTTTGGCACTCGACTGCAATATGGCTCGGACCTCATCGGCGCTGAGGTCGGGGTTCTCGGATCGGATGAGCGCTGCCACACCGGACACGACGGGTGAGGCGAAGGAGCAGCCTTGGCCTTCGGCGTAGCCGCCGCTGTAGTACGGAATGGGAATGTCCTTGGCCGGACCCATGAGGTCGACGGCGGTGCCGGGGGCGGTGGAGTCGTCGAGGACCTTCCCGTTCTGGTCGAGTCCGCCCACCCCGATGACGCCCGGAACCGTCGACGGCGACCACGCTTGGGTCGCTCCCTGCGAAGCGTTGCCGACGCAGGCGACGACGAGCACGTCCTTCTTGTACGCGTAGGCGAAGGATTCGTCCCAGCTCTCGGGCCAGCCCGGATCGTCCCATCCCAAAGACATGTTGATGACCTTCGCACCGGAGTCGACAGCCCATCTGATGGCCTCATCGGCCTGTTCTCGAGTCGATCCGGATTCCTTGGGGCGGTCGGGGCCCAGCCACATCGATGCCGACAGGATCTCTGCGTCCGGGGCGACGCCGGTCGGCCCGGCACCGACTCCTCGGCCGGCGATGACGCCGGCGACGGCGGTGCCGTGGTGGATCGTGGTCTTTCCGCCGAGCGGGGTCTTGCCGTCCTTGCCCAGCCCGCTGAAGTCCTTGGACTTCTTCACGACGCCTTTGAGGTCTTCGTGGTCGGAGTTGACGCCGGAGTCGATCACTGCGACCTTGACGCCCTTGCCCGTGGACTTCTTCCAGACCTTGTCGATTCCGTAGTCTTTGATGAACCATTGGCCGGGTCCGGCCTTCGGCGCGGCCATGACGGGTTGGGTGGTACCGACGACGAGTCCGAGGACGACGGTCGTGACGGCGAGGAGTCGCGCGGCGGCTCTCACGAGCTCGTCAGCGCGAGGTCGAGCGCGGTCCCGTCGAGGATGTCGGTTTCGGAGATACGAATATCCAGCGAGCCTCCGGCGGCTGCCACGGCTTGGTCGAAGCGGGCGACGATCCTGGCGAAGAGCAGCGATCCGGCGCCGATGACGTCGACGCGTCCGGGATGCATATACGGCAGCTCCGTGCGTGCCTGGCGGTCCATCGCCAGAAGTCTTCGGGATTCATCTGCGACGTCGGCGACGCTGATATGTGCTCCGTGGATGCGCTCTCGCTGGTAGCTCTCGAGTCCGAGGATGCCTGCGGTGATCGTGGTGACGGTGCCGGCGACTCCGATGAAGGTGCGCGGGGCGGAGAAGTCGACGATCTGCGCGGCCTGGTCCAGCTGGGCGTCGATATCGCTCAGAGCCGCCTGGATCTGCTCCTGGCTGGGGGTTTCGACCGGCATGTGCCTTTCGGTCAGACGCACCGACCCGATGTCCATGCTCACTGCCGCTTGGACATCGTCTCGGCCGAGGACGAGCTCGGTCGAGCCGCCGCCGAGGTCCATGACGACATACGGTCCATCAGCATCTGTCAGGCCGACAGTGGCGCCGAGGAAGGACAGCCGGGCCTCTTCTTTACCGGCGATGACGTCGGGGACGATGCCGAGGATCGAGAAGATCCCGGCGAAGAACTCATCGCGATTCTTCACGTCGCGACTGGCCGAGGTCGCGACGAACCTCAGCTTCTCCGGCTGGTACTCGGCGGCCACCTCGGCGAATTCCTTCGCCACGGCGAAGGTCCGCTCGAGCGCCTCAGGTGCGAACTCGCCGGTGGCGTCGACGCCTTGGCCGAGGCGGACGATCCGGGTTTCGCGACGCAGGTCAGTGAGGGTGCCGTCGGCGGCGACATCGGCGATGAGCAGGCGCAGGGAGTTCGTCCCGCAGTCGAAGACAGCAACACGCATGGCAGGTCCTAGTCGGTGGATTCGGTGGTGGCAGCGGTCTCGGCCAGCGGCGGCACATCGTTCATGAACGACAGTGCGCGGTCGCCGATCGGGTTGACGCCGAGCCCGGCGGACAGCGAGTGGCCAACGAGGGCGTGGAGGCATTTGACCCGGTTCGGCATTCCGCCCGCGGAGTAGTCCTTGATCTCTTCGACTTCCGCCAGGCCCGCTGCAGAACCGATCTCAGAGCGGACGTCGAGGTAGGCCCGGTGCGCGGCGGCGTAGGCGGCGGCGAGCTCGTCGTCTTCGCCGATCTCCGTGGTCCATTCGGCCATGATCCCCGAGGCTTCCAGCCGCGAGCATTCGGCCACATAGGCGGGGTGGGTGAGGTAGAAGGTCGTCGGGAACGGTGTGCCGTCCTCGAGGCGCGGAGCCGTGGCGACGACGAGAGGCTCACCGGATGCGCTGCGGGCGGCGATGCCGACCACGCCTCGGGGAATGCGTCCGAGTTGGTCTTGGAGGACAGCGAAATCCGCCTCGGTGCACTCTGTGATCATCAGCTCTTCTCCACGGTGTTGCCGGTCTCCTGAATGGACTCCAGCAACTCAAGGTACCAGGCCTGCTTGCGAACCGGCCGTTCGGGCTCGGATTCCTCGTCGACGGCCTCTTGATTCGTGACGATGACCGCGTTCTTGCCCTTTTCCACGTAGTACTGGTCTTCGCGGGCCTTGCGCTTGATGTAGGCGGGGTCTCTGAGGTTCTCGTTCTTCTCTTCGAGGCTCTTGACCTCGGCTTTCGTCGTCTCGATCTCGTTATTCAATGCCGCGATCTGCTGGGCCTGCTTGAGCGCGGAGTTCAGGGGCGAGAGGAATGCGAGGAGGACGGCTGCGACGACAAGAAGGAAGATGCCCGTGCGCACCGACATGCGGCGGCCGCGCGCCTCGGCGTCCATGCCGGCATCGGCTTCGATGACCGGTTTCGGGCGTCGACGAGGGGTGGCTTTGCCAGGAGCCGATTTCGGGGCACTTCGTCTGGGCTTGCTCGGGACCATGCTTCTTTCCTCTGCGACTGGGGATCAGGGAAGAGTGTCGCAACATCTCCAAGTGTGCCGTGTCCGCATTCCCTGCGCGAGGATTTCGGACACGTGGCGTGTTCGATTCTCACGTATCTTCGATCACGTCTCACGTTCTTCCCGACTGCCGCAGCGCATCCCTCACCTTCACCGCTGAATCCTCACGACAGTCGCTTCTCCTACACCTGCTGACGCATCTCTCACCCTCGCCGCCCCCAGGCATCTCTCACCTCTGCTGCTTCCCCCTCCCCGCAGTCCCAGCTCCTACACCCACGACGGCACCCCTCTCCCTTGGCAGCAAACCACCTCGCTCCTGCGGTGGGCTATGCGCCTCCGGGTGACGGATGCCCGCAGGTTGCCACCGGCGATCACCTGACCTGCGACCAGTTATCTCGCGAAAGCTCCGCCCGATCAGCGCTCCATCCACACAGTTATCCACAGACGTGCAATCATTCGTTGCCATTTGATGTGGTTTAATGCATTTTAGATGCATGTATAAACTATTGAGCACCGATGACATCCTTCGGCTCGGATTCAATCATGGCGACATCAGGCGCGCCCGCAGGTGCTGTCTGCGGCGGCTGTCACGGGGCACATATCTGGTCCGCCGTGTCTGCGAGCTGGACTTCCATCGCCCGCTCTGGGCGAGCATCGATGAGCAGATCCACCAGGTCTTCATCGAACATGGAGACATTCGGGACGAGGTCAACGATCTCAGCGCCTCGGTGATGGCTCACTTCACTCAACGTTCCGATCAGAGAACCGACGATGCGAAACCGAATCCACCGGCGGAGATCTTCTCGCACATATCCGCGGCCCTCATCCACAATCTGCCGATCTCCCACCCTGTCACTCACCAAGTCGAGGTCGTCCGGCCCGGCACCAACCGCAAGTTCAAGACCATCCACGTCCGCGGCAGCCGCATCCCGAAGAACCATCGCGCCACGATCGACGGGGCCGAGGTGACCACGCTCGAACGCACACTCATCGACGTCGCCCGCAGCTACAATCTCGACGTCTCCGTGCCGATGATCGATGATGCGCTGCACCGCGAACTGACAACCAGAGAGAAGATCCTCACGACGTTCGCCCAATGCTTGGAGAAGCGCAGTTCCGCGAAAGTGCGATTGGCCATCGATCTGGCTGATTCACGTCGCGAATCACCCGCCGAGGCGGTCGCCGCGGTGCGATTCTACGAACACAGGATCACGGGGCTGGAGCCGCAGGTCACGTTCCGGGCCGACAACTTGAACCGGAATATCCGTGTCGACTTCTGTCACCGTCGGGCTCGTCTCATCGTCGAGATCGACGGCATCGGCAAGCTCTATCTGGGCTCAGGTGTCCCCCGCGAGGAACTCGAACAGGAACGCCGCCGCGAGCAGTGGCTGCGCGACCAAGGTTGGCAGGTGATTCGGATCAGTTGGAAGGAACTGTTCGAAGAGGCGAAGTTCTATGACATCCTCCGCGTCATCCGCCGTACGCAGAACGCCACCGCCTGATCCCCGCCACGGTCTTCTATGCCCTCAATGCATCGCCAACCGCAGGCACATCGTGCACCGTTGCTGTCACACACTCCCTTTGCGTCAGGCATTTGGGCGCAAAGGGCGCGTTGCGGAGAGTTTCATCCTGCACCGTTGCTGGCAATTCCTACAGGTGCTCGGCCGCCCCTCACCCGCAGTGACTCGTCAGAGTGGTGCACCGGTGCCATTTGCGAGGAGCGCGTGACTCAGCCGCCAGTGGGCGGAAATGAGACCACCGATGACAGATGGTGGCGCGGAGAGCCGGGCCCTGCAACGGAGAATCGTCGCGATGAGGAGACTTCGCGGTGAGAAGTGCAGCCCCGAATGGACGAAGACCCGACGGCGGGAAGACTCGAAGCGAGAAGCCTAGATGAGGGAAAAGCCGAACCGGGAAACACCGAGGCGGGGCCGGGCGATCGTTG
>NZ_JBPIZD010000014.1:0-114567 GCF_051172395.1 Brevibacterium sp. H602
AGGTAGCAATTAGAGGGATTCTAGGACTTTGCGGACTCCGGCGTTGCGCAGGGACTCGTGGCGGACCGAGGCCCAATAGGACACCTGCTTGGAGAACAGCTCGGGCAGCACCTGCACCAAGCGGGAGTTTCCGTGGGCGAGGAAGTCGGGAAGGATGCCGATCCCGGCCCCGTGCGAGGTCGCGAGCACATGCGCATGCACCGAGGTGGACCGGAAGAATCCCTTCCCGCGCGGAAGTGCGTCGGCCGCCTCGTCGAGATCGTCGACCCGCAGCGAATTCTCGATGTAGTAGACCATCCGGTGGTCGGCCAGATCATCCAGCGTCTGCGGCATCGGATGCGAGGCGATGTAGTCCTGCGAAGCGTAGAGCTGGAGCCGGTAGTCGCGGATGTGCTTGGCGATCGAGCGTGGGGCATCCGGACGCCCGACGACGATCTCGATATCGACGCCCGACCGATATTGCCGGGCCCGCTGCGTGGCGGTGATCAGTTCGATCTGCAGTCCCAGATGCTGCCCCTGCAGTGCGGTGAGAGCCGGAACGGCGTACTCAAGAGCGAAAGCCTGCGGGCAGGCCAGCCGGATCGTCCCGGACAGAGCAGAGTTCGAGTGTGCATCGATGCGCCCCAGAGCGGCCTCGATGTCCTCGGCGATCGGCAGCAGCTGACGCCCGGCGGCGCTGAGCTCCCACCCGTCGGGGGAGGCCACGAGGACGCGATCGCCGTATGCCTTCTCAAGCGCGGCGATGCGCCTGGACACGGTCGTGTGGTTGAGACCGAGGCTGTGTGCCGCGGCCGTGAACTTCCCCAGCCGGGCGACGGCGAGCAGAGTCAGCAGATCCTCGGGGGCGATCTGCGGACCCGAACTGCCTGGTGCATAGGAAGCCATAGTGACCCCATTCTATCTGCGTCCGCGCACATAACCGGTGCGGAAGAGGTGAGGCTCCCCGCCGAGCTTCCGACCATCGACTGGCGTACTGTGAGAGGGAACACGTAAGAGTTGCTGAACATGATGCGAGGAGGCATATTATGGCGACGATTGGATGGGTAGGCCTGGGAAACATGGGCCGCCCGATGACTGCGAACCTGGTCAAGGCCGGTCACACCGTCAATGGTTTCGATCTCGTCCCCGAAGCCGTGGACGCAGCCGCGAAGAGCGGAGTGAACCCCGTGAATTCCATCGCCGAGGCGGTCGCCGGTGCCGATATCGTCTTCACGATGCTGCCCAAGGGTGAGCACGCGCGCACCGCCTACCTCGAGCCCGACGGCGTCCTGGCCAACGCGGACCAGAACACCCTCCTCATCGATTCCTCGACGATCGACTTCGATTCGGCCCGCCTCCTCCACTCCGAGGCGAAGAAGGCAGGCTTCCGCCTCATCGACGGTCCCGTCTCCGGCGGCGTCACCGGTGCCGAGGCCGGCACCTTGACGTTCATGCTCGGCGGCGACGACGCCGACATCGAAGAGGCCCGACCCGTCATCGAGGCAATGGCCGGGAACATCTTCCACGCCGGCGGTGACGCCGCAGGTCAGGCCGCGAAGATCGTCAACAACATGATGCTCTCGATCAGCCTTCAGGGTGTCGTCGAAGGCGCTGTGCTGGCCGATCGCTTCGGCCTCGATCCGAAGGTCTTCCACGATATTGCCAAGGTGTCCTCCGGCGACTCCTGGCCGCTGCGGACCTGGTATCCGGTGCCCGGCGTGACCACCACGGCCGCGGCGAACAACGAGTTCAAGCCCGGTTTCGCCACCGCACTCATGCACAAGGACGTCGGCCTGGCCCTCGCCGGCGCCGAGACCCAGGGAGTCGACCTCCCGGCGGCCACCCTCGTCCATGCACAGCTGCAGAAGCTCATTGACGAAGACCTTGGCGGACTCGACACCTCCGCGCTGATCAAGAACATCGACCCGAACGCCGAGGGCCTGCCGAAGTAAGCACTCAACCGACGCCGAGGCGGTTGGAACAAGCACAGCCCGCTCACCTTGGCAACATCGAGCTGCGGACGATCCAGGTCGAGGAATCACGATGATTTCGACCCGGATCGTCCGCATTTCGTTTCTCGGCCGGGCATCCTCGGCGACCTGAAACTTCGCGCGGCTCATGCAAGACTGGAGACATGAGTACGCCTGATTCCCCCTCACTGTCCGCCGACGACATCGCAGCCATCATCGGCAACCTCGAAGAGGTGGCTGACCGTGCCCGCGCCGCCGCCGAGTCGAGCGGTCGCAGCGGAGACGATGTGCGCGTGCTGCTGGCCACGAAGACGCAGCCGGCGGAGAAGATCCGCGTCGCCCTCGAACACGGGTTCACCCTCATCGGCGAGAACAAAGTGCAGGAGATCACCGGCAAGGCCGAGGCCCTCGCCGACCTCAACCCCGAGACCCACCTCATCGGACCTCTGCAGAAGAACAAGGTCAATCACACGCTGCGGCACGCGCACTGCATCCAGTCCGTCGACAACCTCCCGCTGGCCGAGAAGATCAATAACCGTCTCGACGTCCTGGATGAGACCGTCGACTACTTCATCCAGGTCAACACCTCCCGCGAAGACTCGAAGTTCGGCGTCGCACCCGAAGACGCCGAGGAGCTCATCACTGCGACCCGGGAACTCGGCCGGATGCGGCTGCGCGGACTCATGACGATCGGCCTGCCCGGCAGCAGTCCCGAAGAGATCCGCCCCAGCTACTCCGACCTGCGCGAACTCAGCGAGAAGCTGCGCGGAGCCGGGGTCATGCCCGCCGAGGCGACCGAGCTGTCGATGGGCATGAGCAACGACTTCGAACTCGCGATCGCCGAAGGCGCCACGATCGTCCGAGTCGGCTCGAGCATCTTCGGCGCCCGCGACTACTCCTGACCGGCAGTCCTTCCCGCCGCTGATCGGCAGCAACCGGAACCAACGCCGGATTGGTTGCACTCGGACCCGGCACCGGCCCGCCCGCGGACGGAGCCAACACCGGACCGGGCGCGAGCGGAACTGTCACACAATGACACCGGGGAGGCCTCCTCGGTGGGGGATCTGCGATCATAGAATCATGAACAGCAGTCCAGAATTCTCCGCGTCAGCCACCTCGTCGGCACGGGACGTCAAGGTCCGTGCGCCCGAACTCGTCGGCCGCCGATGGATGAACTCCGGCGGCAAGGATCTGACCCTGGCCGACCTGCGCGGAAAGGTCGTTCTCCTCGATTTCTGGACCTTCTGCTGCATCAACTGCCTCCACGTCCTCGACGAACTGCGCCCGCTGGAGGAGAAGTACGCACAAGAGCTCGTCATCATCGGCGTGCACTCGCCGAAATTCGAGTTCGAACGCACCGTCGAAGCCGTCGACCAGGCCGTCGAGCGCTACCAGGTCGAGCACCTCGTCCTCGACGACCCCGACCTCGTCACCTGGCAGGCCTACACCGCCCGCGCCTGGCCGACCTTGGCCGTCATCGACCCCGAGGGCTACCTCGTAGCGACCATGTCCGGTGAAGGCCACGCGGCCGGTCTCACCGAGATCATCGAGGGCCTCATCGAGGAACACTCGGCCAAGGGCACCCTCCACTCCGGTGACGGCCCCTACGTTCCACCGCCAGCCCCGGAGACGGACCTGTTCTACCCCGGAAAGGCCACGCGGCTGCCCTCGGGCCACCTCATCGTCGCCGATTCCGGACACCACAGCCTCGTCGAATACGACGACGATGCGGCCACGATCATCCGCCGCATCGGCACCGGTGAGCGCGGCGCAGACGATGGCGACTTCGCCTCGGCGAGCTTCAGCGAACCCGGCGGCATCACCGTGCTGCCTGCCGATCTGGCTGCCGAAGTCGGCTACCAGCTCGTCGTGGCCGACACCGTCAACCACACCCTGCGCGGAATCGACCTGGAGAACGAGACGGTCACGACCATCGCTGGCACCGGTGAGCAGCACATGGTCGGCGCCATCGACAACGTCCGCGGCAAGCCCGGTGAACTGGGACGATACGACGGACCCGCGGTAGACGTGAAGCTGTCGTCGCCGTGGGATGTCCTCTTCGTCCCCTCCACCGCCGAGGTGGTCGTGGCGATGGCCGGCAACCACACCATCTGGTCTTTCGATCCGAAGGACGGCACGATCCGCATCCTCTCGGGCACGATGAACGAGGGCCTGGTCGACGGTGACGGCGAGTCGGCGTGGTTCGCCCAGTCCTCCGGTCTCGACCTCGGGCCCGCGGGCGAGGTGTTCGTCGCCGACTCCGAGACCTCGGCGGTCCGCCGCCTCGACCCCGCCACCGGAGAGGTGTCCTCGCTGGTGGGTGTCGGACTCTTCGAATTCGGCTTCCGCGACGGACCGGCCGCCGAAGCCCGCCTGCAGCACCCGCTGGGAGTGCGCAGCCTGCCTGACGGGTCGGTCGCGATCGCCGACACCTACAACGGTGCGATCCGCCGCTTCGACCCGAAGACCGAGGAAGTCACGACCCTGGCGCGCGGCCTGCGTGAGCCCTCGGACATCGTCCTCATCGACAATGAGGACACCCCCGATGACGCCGAACTCATCATTGTCGAGTCCGCTGCGCACGCACTCACCCGGGTGAAGCTGCCCAAGGACGCCCAGAAGGTCGACGAAGGCGCATTGACGACGAAGCGCCCTTCGACCGAGATCGCCTCCGGTCCCGTGTCGCTGACCGTGAGCTTCACTGTCCCGGCAGGTCAGAAGCTCGACGACCGGTGGGGTGATCCCACGTTCCTGCAGGTGTCTGCGACGCCGCCGGAACTCATCTCCTCTGGAATGGGCGGAGCCGAGGGGCTCAGCCGAGATATCGTCATCAATCCCGAGTTCACCGAGGGGGTGCTGCACGTGACAGCGCGTGCCGCAGCCTGCGACGGTGAGCCAGGGGGAGAGATACCTCTGCATGCCGCCTGCCACCTCTACCAGCAGGACTGGGGCATCCCCGTCGAGCTCGTGGATTCGGCTCCGAACGCACTCACCCTCGACCTCCGCGGCACCTGAGCGCTCGGCCACCGGAGCGAGGGCCGCTTGCGGCACCTCCGCGCGGTCCGAGGTCAGGCAGCTCACGCGCGCTGCGCCTGCCTCGCTCGTGTCCGCTCAGCCGATGGTGACGTCGCCGAGGCGGCGCGGTTCGAAGCTCACCTGTGAGGACTTGACGACCACCGAGCCGCCGAGGACGAAGGAGAGCTTCTCGTCGAAGTCGTGTTCGGCGGCGGTGACGATGTCCCGGTAGCGTCCCTTGACCCGCACCTCGACCGTCGAGGGAGTGAGTTCGAGATCGTTTCCAGACGAGGTCAGCCCGATCTGCGGACTGCGCTCGAGCGACCAGGAGACATCGCCGATGATCTCGTTGTCCGTGTCGTAGCCGAAGACGCAGCCGGCCGGCATGAGCGTCTTCGACTTCATGCAGTCCTGCAGATGGTCGGTGACCTGCTCCTCCACGGTCTGTTCGAGCTTGGTCGTGGGCTCGGGCGAGAGCTTCACGGTGGGGGAATCGCCGGGGGCGGTCACCTCGGTGCGTTGGGATCGCGACTTCAGATACGTCGCATCGAAACCGACGAGGTAGCTCGCCGGGAACAGCACGGGCACACTTCCCGTGCTGACCCCGTATCCGTTGACCGTCGCCGTCGACGAGCCGGAGACATCCAGGGTCAGGGTCGGCCATTCTTCCTGTTCGATGGCCCAGCGATTGAAGAGCCCCGCGCTGGCAGGCAGGCGGACCATGTTGAGATCGACGGTCTGCTCCTGCGAGGACAGGTTGTAGCTGAGGCGGACCTTCGCATGATCGTCGTCGACGGAGACGGTCTCGCCCTCGGGCTCGCGCGGAAGGTCGGGAGCCGCCGAGAGCACCTCGTCACTGAGCGCCAAGGTCGACGACGGAGTCGGTGTGGACAGGTAGGAGAAGGCACTCTGCGCATCCCCGCGTTCGATCGCCGAGATATAGGCTTCGGCGGCTCGCGCGGGCGTGTAGACGGTGAAGTTGAGGAGGGGAACCGCTGCCACTGTGAGGACGACGACCGTCAGCGCTGAGATCAGAAGTCTGCGCGACGTTCGCATGGCGCTCCTGATTCGGTTGGGGGCTGAGGGGACTGGGCAGTTCTCAGTCTATCTGCCGCGGATCACTCGACCGGGTAGGCGTGCAGGGCAGAGGTGTCGACCTCGACGAAGACATGCGTGCCGACCTTGACGTTGGCACGCAGTTCGGAGATCGTCGCGCCGAGTCCCGGGTGCAGGACCCCGAATCCGATGGTCGGCTTTTCGCCCGCGTCTGACTCGGCGGTCGCCGCGGAATCCTCAGCCGACTCCGCGGATGCGTCGGACTTCGTCGAATCCGCCGGATCCGGCTGTCTGCGCGGCACTCCGGCGAGGTCGGCGAGGTCGACGTCGAGGGCGAGTCCCATCTCCGTGTCGACCGGTGAGAGCTTCGCCTGCAGACAGGAGCCGCGATCGCGCAGTCCCGTGACGATGGCTTCGAACACCGTCGCCGAGGTGAACGCCGGGTCGTGTTCGTCCAGTGACAGGAGGGCGGCACGCCACCCGAGGGTGACGAACACCTTCCCGTCGAGTTCGGTGCGGGCGCGCACGGCCGAATGGCCGATGGACAGCCATCCCTTCCGGGCCAGCCCGGAATAGACATTGACCCCGCTGAGCTCGGCTGGCAGCGAACCGCGCGGTTCGGTGACGATCTGCTCCAAGGAGCCGAGCGCGACGAGTTGGTCCTTTTCGATATCGGCCACCCCCGCCTCGGCGATGGTGTGGTCGGTCAGCGAATTCGAGCTGAAGACGACACCGCGGCCCTCTTGGGCGACGAGTTCGGCGAAGCGACCTCGCAGCCCGGTGCGCAGATGGCCGGGGACCGAACCGAACGGGTCGATGAGGGTCAGCCACTTCGCGCCGCTCGCCCAGCCCGCGGCCAGGGCGAGGCGGGCACGATCGGTCGCGTCGAGGTCATCGAGGCGACGGCGCAGAACGTCGGGACGCAGTCCGAATGATGTTAATGCAGCCGATGGATCCGCTGCCGATGCCGCCTCCCCAGATCCGGCATCGGCTTCGCGAAGATAGCTCTTCATCCAGCTGCGCACACGCAAGCGACCCGACCGGCGACCGGTCGGGAAGCGTGGTGGTGGTGCGACGTGGGGCAGGGCCGCCGCGGACAGCACCACCGAGGTGGTGCTGTCCGGGCTGCCCATGAGTCCGAGCATTGTCCCTGCTCGCAGACGTCCGAGGTCGATCTCGCGTCCGTCGAGCTGCAGCCCCGCGAGGGACAATTCATCGTTCAATGCGGTTTAGAACTCCGCGGGATCGTCGGAGGCGTTCATCCGCCGACGGGTGATGATGACGGCTGCTGCACCGACTGCGAGCAGACCGACACCGAGTGCCAGTCCTGTCATCTCGGCACCGGTGCGCGGCAGGTCGCTGCCCGAATCATTCGAGCCGCTGCCGTTCCCGGCCCCGTTGCCGCCCTCGTCGACGTCGGTGCCGTTGGTGAGCACGGTGAAGCTTCCGCCCTGGGGCTCATCGAAGCTCTCGGCCTGGGCGCGGACGTTGTAGGTGCCGAGCACGGCCTTGACCTTGGCCTGGACGCCGAACGTGACCTTGCCTTCGGAATCGGCTTCCTTGGTCATCGTGTAGCGGTCGACCTTGCCCTGGGCATGCTCGACCGTGATCGAGACCTTCTCGCCGGGCTGAGCGCCGCTGACACCGATCTTGATGCCGTCACTTAGGAAGTCCTCGGAGCTGACCTCGGTCGGGTTGATGAACATGGAGGCCTGCGCGGCTGCGGCAGGCTTCTTGTCCTCGGTGCCGGGGCTGGCCGGACCGGTGGACTCGGGAGCCCCGTCCTCGGCCTTCTTGTCGTCTTCGGCGCCGTCGGTCTCATCGACCTTGGGCTCGTCGGACTTCGGCGCTTCGTCCTTCGGACCCTCGGCCGGTCCCGGCTGCACGCCGTCGGCAGGAGCCTTGTCCTCGCCCTTGTCGGTTTCCGACGGGCTCGGCTTCGGCGCCTCGGTGGTGGGCTCTTCGGTCTTCGTCTCCGACGGGCTCGGCTTCGGCGCCTCGGTGGTGGGCTCCTCGGTCTTCGTCTCCGACGGGCTCGGCTTCGGAGCTTCCGTGGTCGGCTCTTCGGTCTTCGTCTCCGAAGGCTTGGGAGCCTCGGTGGTGGGCTCCTCGGTCTTCGTCTCAGAGGGCTCCGGGGACTTCGTCTCGCTGGGAGTCTCGTCCGGAGTCTTGATGGGACCGGTGGCCGACTCGCACTTGTCGTCGTCGCCCTTGCCCGGTTCGTCGACCTCGGAGGCCTTGGAGACGACGTCGAAGGTCACCTTCGAGGACTTCTTCTCGGACTTGAGATCGGTGAGGTAGAGCGAGTATTCGCCGACAGGCACTTTGGCACCGTCGGTGACGGTGAAGAAGTAGGTGCCGGAGACCTTTCCGTCTTCGTCGACCGTGAGCTTCTTGTCCGGCGAGTATTCGGTGCCATCGGTGCCGACGACGGTCACCGTGGCCTTCTGGTCCGGGCTGAATCCGGTGCCGGAGAAGCCGATTCCCTTCTTGTCGTCAGCGATGTCGGCGCGGGTCACCTGCGCCTGCGCAAGGGTCGCCTGCGGATCCGACTCGTCGGGAACCGAAGAATCCGCTTCGGAGCTGCTCGATGACTGCTGATCACCCTGGGCGCACAGCGGTTGCTGAGGGACCGAAGCGGTGGACTCTGTCGCTGCGAACGCCGGGGCGCCAGCAAGACCTGTCAATGCAACGGCTACTGCGGGGGCAAGCACAAGACGCGAGGTCTTCACAGTAATGCCTTTCGATTGTTGTCTACCCACGAAAGACGATGGACTCCCGGCATTCCTTGGCTTAAGAAGGGGAAGGCACCATCGTGCGCGGGTCCGTACAGCTCATTACCCTAAAGCATTCACCCGCCGCTATGGGGAGACACACGGGTAAAAATCAGGAGAATTCCCGGGAATCGTTACCGTTTTGTGACATAGTTTCGGCGCGTCGGTGGACTTCGCCGGCCGATTCTGCATGCTCGACTCATGGTTCGGCGGAGGGAGGAGGAGAGAAAGCTTGAGCGTGCGGGGTGCGCAACGACTACCATCGGAAGCGTGACTCTCCTTTCCGACCGCGACATCCGCGCCGAGCTCGACTCCGGACGCATCGCCCTCGACCCCTACGACCCGTCGCTGATCCAGCCGGCCAGCGTCGACGTGTGTCTCGACCGCTACTTCCGGCTCTTCGACAACCACAAGTACGCGGTCATCGACCCGAGCCTCGAGCAGCCCGAGCTCACCCGTTTCGTCGAAGCCGCTCCGGGGGAGCCCTTCGTCCTCCACCCGGGGGAGTTCGTCCTCGCCTCCACTCATGAGCTCGTGACTCTGCCCGTCGACGTCGCAGCCCGGCTCGAGGGCAAGTCCTCGCTCGGACGCCTCGGCCTCCTGACCCACTCGACCGCCGGATTCATCGATCCCGGCTTCAGCGGCCACGTCACCCTGGAGCTGTCGAACGTCGCGACGCTGCCGATCACTCTGTGGCCGGGAATGAAGATCGGTCAGCTCTGCTTCTTCCGCCTCAGCTCGGCAGCGGAGAATCCCTACGGTTCCCAGGCCACGGGCAACCGCTACCAAGGCCAGCGCGGCCCGACGGCTTCCCGTTCGCACCTCAATTTCTATCGGAGGGACATGTGATCACCCGCCGCGAACTGCGGCTGCAACGCGAAGCCGCTGAACGCGCCGCCCGGGAACAGGCCGACGCCGCGCGCTACCAGGCCCCCGACGCCGAGGTTTCGAGCGTCCCGAATGCGACCGGAGGCCAGGTCGGCCGTGACACTGCTGCCCCCGTGCCCACGGCCTCCGACGCTCAGGCCGCGAGCCGGCGGCGGACCGGGATGCCGTCGACGGGACGGCCCGGATACGGCGGTGACACGTCCGCGCCCGAGGACACGGCCACCTCGGCGGATCTGCGGGGTTTCCACCTCATCCTCCTCGATGACGCGGTCGAGGTCTCCGACGTCCTCGCGCTCATCCACAACAAGCTGCCCGATCTGCGCCCCGTACTCGACGAACACGGGCAGATGCGACTGAGCCGGCACTCCCGACTGAGCTCCGGGGCTGCCCTCGACCCGGCCGATGCCGCCGCGCTCGAAGTCCCCGACTGGGCTCGGCATGCCATCGTCATCGACTGCCCCAGAGACCGGCAGCCGACCCCGCCGCCGGACTGGTTCGCCGACGCCGACGGACTCCATGAAGCCTTCCCCAACGGAATGCCGGACCGGGAGGAGGAGCGGATGCTCAGCCTCATGCTCTCCGTCGCCTCCCGCCTCCACACCGGCGTGCGCCTGGCCGACGAACCCGGACTGCCGACGCGGGTGATCATCCCCGACCCGGAGGCGAAGGTCGACCTCTACATCTACTCCTCGTACTGGATGGAGCCGCCGGTCGCGCTCGACTTCGTGCGCCGCCATGCCCCGCACGCCTTCCAGCAGGCCCTGCCCACCCCCGACGAGGATGTGCTGGCCCAAGCGAGCATCGACGATCCGCTCTTCGACCCTTCCGCCCCGGTCATCCTCGACGGCTATGCCCTGCTCGTCCCGCTCGGCGAGATCGATGAATCCGCCGGCACCCTCGAGATCCGAGTGATGGAAGCCGAGTGGGTTCCGCCGATCGTCGCCGCCCACACCGACGCCCCGCAGATCGAATACCACGTGCACTGGATGGACACCGAGTCGAAGCGCTACCAGCCGAACCAGGGACGCCGCTTCCGACGGATGCGCGGTCGGGTGGCCGAGCTGACAGACGCGATCGGAGCCGAGCTGCTCGTCGGCTCGGACGGCATCGGACTCGATGAGAACGGCTTCCTCGTGACCAGCAGACAGCTGCGCGCGTGACCAGTCGTCGGAAACGCGAGTGAGCGGTGTCGTGCCGGGGCAGAGCCTGTCTCAGCTCACACCCAGCAATTGGGGAAACGACACCAGTTCGTGCGAAAATGACATGACGAACCTTTCTCACAAACAGGCATATGACGGAGGTGGCCGCCGGTGATAGTCATGACAGGGGCCTTCTTCGGGGCATCTGTCATCGCCTACCCTCTGGTTCGCCTACTCGGCCGCAACGCCTTCTTCTTCCTCGCTCTCGTCCCCTTCGCGGGACTGCTGTGGAGCCTGTCGACGATCCCAGAGATCTTCGGCCCCGCCGCCCAGCCGGTCGTGGAGAATCTCGACTGGCTACCCGAACTCGGCCTTGCCGGAATCTTCCGCCTCGACGTGCTCTCCTGGATCATGACGCTGCTGGTCACCGGGGTCGGAGCCCTCGTCTTCGTCTACTGCGCACGCTACTTCCCGCCCGACGAGCCGGGACTGGCGCGGTTCGCGGGAATCTTCATGGCCTTCGCCGGAATGATGTACGGGCTCGTCATCGCCGACGAACTGCTCATGCTCTACCTGTTCTGGGAAGGCACCACCGTCTTCTCCTACCTGCTCATCGGGCACAGCCAGTCCCGCCGCCGCTCCAGGCAGGCGGCACTGCAGGCCCTCATCGTCACCACCGCAGGCGGGCTGGCCATGCTCGTGGGCATGATCCTGCTCATCACCGCCACCGGCACCGGGCAGATCTCGACCCTGGTCGACCGAGCCCAGTCGGGCATGGACACCGGCGGAATCATCATCTCCGCCGTCATCCTCATCCTCGTCGGCGCGATCTCGAAGTCCGCGCTCATGCCGTTCCACTTCTGGCTGCCCGGCGCCATGGCCGCACCCACTCCGGTGAGCGCCTATCTGCACGCCGCGGCCATGGTCAAGGCGGGAATCTACCTCGTCCTGCGCCTGGCGCCTGGCTACAACAACATCCCCGGCTGGTCCGAGGTGCTGCTCACCCTGGGGCTGCTGACGATGTTCATCGGCGGTTGGCAGGCGTTGAAGCAGACCGACCTCAAACTGCTGCTGG
Organism: Brevibacterium sp. H602; assembly: GCF_051172395.1. Taxonomy (NCBI): domain Bacteria; kingdom Bacillati; phylum Actinomycetota; class Actinomycetes; order Micrococcales; family Brevibacteriaceae; genus Brevibacterium; species Brevibacterium sp. H602. Next base: position 11,897 of record NZ_JBPIZD010000014.1, read on the forward strand.
CCTTCGGCACGGTCTCGCAGCTCGGCTTCCTCATCACCATGGCCTCGTTCGGCACTCCGGACATCACGAAGGCGGCTCTGGGTCTGCTCATCGCCCACGCCCTGTTCAAGTCCTGCCTGTTCCTGTGCGTCGGCATCATCGACCATCGCGCCGGCACCCGTGACCTGACGAAGCTCTCCGGCGGCTGGAGAGCCTTCCCCGTCGTCGCCGTGTGCGCGACGATCGCCGCCGCCTCGATGGCCGGACTGCCCCCACTGCTCGGCTTCGCCGCGAAGGAAGCCGCGTACTCGACCCTGCTGTCCTCGCCGGACAAGACCTCGGTCATCGCGTTCATCGGCATCATGATCGGTTCGATCCTCACCGTCGCCTACTCGGCCCGTTTCGTCTGGGGCGCGTTCTCCTCGAAGCCCGGAGTCGACGACATCGCCCGCCGCGACGAGAAGCTCACCCTCGTCGTCTCTCCGCTCATCCTCACCGCACTGACCCTGGCGCTCGGCCCGGGAGTCGGACTGCTCGACGGCTACTTCTCCGCGTGGACCTCCGGGCTGCCGGCCGTGGCCGAAGGCGACGGGCACTACCACCTCGCGCTGTGGCACGGGTTCGAACCGGCGCTCGCCTTCACCGCCGTCACCGTCGCCGCGGGCCTGGCCCTGTTCATCTTCCGCCGCCCCTTCGCGAAGGTCCAGGCGACGCTGCCGTCGGGGCTGGACTTCCATGAGCTCTACCGAAAGCTGATCGGCTGGATGGAGGCCCTGGCGCTGTGGGTCACCGCCCGCACCCAGCGCGGTTCGCTGCCGTTCTACCAGGGCGTGGTCTACTTCGTCCTCGTCGCCGGACTGGGGCTGGCGATCATCTCCAACGACACGTGGAACATCACGTTCCGGCTCTGGGACACCCCGCTGGACCTCATCGTCGCGGCCGTGCTCGTCATCGTCGCAATCGGTGCCACCCGGGCCAAGAAACGGTTCACCGCCGTCGTCGTCACCGGCATCTCCGGCTACGCCATGGTCGCCTACTTCGCCTTCGTCGGTGCTCCCGACCTGGCCCTGACCCAGGTGCTCGTCGAGACCATCACGATCGTCGTATTCGTCCTCGTCCTTCGTCGGCTCCCGGCACGCATCGGCGAGTCGACCGGTCGACTCACTCCCGCCTGGCGGGCGATCATCGGCGGGGCTGTTGGCATCACCATGATGCTCGTGGTTCTCATCGCCACCGGTGTGCGCGTGGCCGATCCGATCTCCGTCGACTTCGGTCAGCTCGCCTACGAGCTCGGTCACGGCAAGAACATCGTCAACGTCACCCTCGTCGATATCCGCGCGTGGGACACGATGGGCGAGATCTCGGTGCTCGTGGCCGCCGGAACCGGTATCGCCGGCCTCATCTTCGTCCGTGGTCGCGAAGGCCACCTGCACCGGTTCGAACGGAAGAAAGACGGCACCGAGGCGGCCGGCCGCATACGCTTCCAACCCGTGGCCGAGGACGTCGTCGACCTCCACCACGCCGGCCGCGGGGAGGGGCTGTCGCAGAAGCGTGCGTCCTGGCTCATCGCCGGACGGACCCTGGCTCCGCGCAATCGGTCGATCATCCTCGAGGTCACTGCCCGCCTGATCTTCCACGCCGTCATCGTCTTCTCCGTCTACCTGCTCTTCGCCGGCCACAACGATCCGGGCGGCGGATTCGCCGGCGGCCTCGTCGCCGGCCTCGCGCTCGTCGTCCGCTACCTCGCCGGCGGCAAGTACGAACTCGCCGAGGCGGCGCCCTTCACTCCCTCGGGAATGCTGGGCACCGGTCTGGTCACCGCGATCCTCACCGTCATCGGCGGGTGGATCTGGGGTGGGACGGTCTTCGAGTCCGTCTACATCGAGGGTGATCTGCCGGTGCTGGGCCACCTGTCCTTCGGTACGTCGACGTTCTTCGATATCGGCGTCTATCTCATCGTCGTCGGCCTCATGCTCGACATCCTCCGCTCGCTGGGAGCCGAGGTCGATCTGCACCAGGAGCGCGACGAGGCGATGCTGACCAACCGCATCCACGACAATGTGAACTTCTCCGAGGACATGGGTGCCACAGCCGAACATCGGGCCGTGTCCGAGATCATCGACCGCGTCAACGAACTCGACGTCGACAACGGTGCGGAAGGAGGCCGCCTATGAGCGTCTCCTTCATCATGGTCCTGGCCATGGGCGTCCTCTTCGCCGCCGGCATCTACCTCATGCTCGAACGCTCCCTGACCCGCGTTCTGCTCGGCTTCATCCTGCTCGGCAACGGAGCGAACCTGCTCATCATCCTCACCGCCGGCCGCGGCTCTCCGCCCCTGACCGACGGAGAGCACCTGTCGACCGAAGGCATGTCCGATCCGCTGCCGCACGCCCTCGTCCTCACAGCCATCGTCATCACCTTCTCCGTGACGGCGTTCCTGCTGGCGATGATCTACCGCTCTTGGAGGCTCATGCGCGCCGATTCGCTGCAGGATGACGACACCGACCTCCAGGTGGCGATCACGAAGCTCATCGACTCCGAGGCGGAGGCGAGCACCGACTACGACGACACCGAGTTCGGTGACGAAGCGGAGTCCCCGATCACCGGTGCCATCGACCTCGACGACGACGGCACGCCCGCAGAGCGCGAGGACCTCGCCGACGACATCGAGGACGCGTCGACCCCGGCCGAGGCCGATGCCATCGCCGAGGAGGCCGTGGACTCGCAGACGGAAGCACACAGCTCCGAGGAGGCCGAGGTCACCGAAGAGGCCAAAGACGCGAAACAGCAGGGAGACGACGCATGATCGATCTCCTGCCCGTGCTCGTTCCCCTGCCCGTTCTGCTGCCGCTCATCGGCGCCGGAATCGCGCTCGTCCTGTCGAAGCACACGCGGGCGCAGAACTTCGTGTCGATCGCGATCCTGGTCGCGGTCATGGTCATCGCTACGATCATGCTCTTCGGAGTCGATGCGCATGGGCCGCAGGTCGTGGCGATCGGCGGATGGCAGCCTCCGGCGGGCATCGTGCTCGTGGCCGACCGGCTGTCGGCGCTCATGCTCATCGTGTCCTCGCTGGTCACCCTGTGCGTGCTCGTCTACGCCCTGAGCCAGGACGCCAACGACGATTCGAACGAGACTCCGATCTCCGTGTTCAACCCCAGTTATCTGGTGCTGTGCGCGGGCATTGCGAACTCGTTCCTGGCCGGAGACCTGTTCAATCTCTACGTCGGCTTCGAGATGTTCCTCGTCGCCTCCTATGTGCTGCTCACCCTTGGTGCCACGGCGGAGCGGATCCGGGCGGGAGTCACCTATGTGATCATCTCGCTCGTGTCCTCGGTGATCTTCCTCGCCGCCATCGGCGTCATCTATGCAGCGTGCGGCACCGTGAACATGGCGCAGCTGTCCGAGAGGCTCTCGGACCTGCCCGCCGATGTGCAGATGATCCTCCACGTCCTCCTGCTGCTGGGCTTCGGCATCAAGGCCGCGATCTTCCCGCTGTCCTTCTGGCTGCCCGACTCCTATCCGACGGCACCGGCCCCGGTGACGGCGGTCTTCGCGGGACTGCTGACGAAGGTCGGCATCTATGCGATCATCCGCACGGAAACCCTGCTGTTCGCCGATTCCTCTCTGCGGGTGCCGCTGCTCATCGCGGCCGGGCTGACGATGCTCGTGGGCATCTTCGGCGCCATCGCGCAGTCGGAGATCAAGAGGATCGTGTCCTTCACCCTGGTCTCCCATATCGGCTATATGCTCTTCGGCGTGGCGCTGGGCACGAGTTTCGGCCTGTCCGCGGCGATCTACTACACGGTTCACCACATCATCGTCCAGACTGCGCTGTTCCTGGCCATCGGCCTCGTCGAAATGCGCGGCGGGTCCACCTCGACGAGATCGCTCGGCGGTCTCATGGTGCTCTCCCCGGTGATCACGATCATCTTCTTCATCCCGGCGCTCAACCTCTCCGGCATTCCGCCGTTCTCCGGGTTCATCGGAAAGGTCGCACTCTTCCTCGCCGGCTTCGACGACCACGCGTGGCTGCCGACCGTCCTCATCGTCGCCGGCACCGCGACGAGTCTGCTCACCCTCTACGTCATCGGACGTACCTTCAACCTCGCGTTCTGGCGTGATCCGGCCGATGTGGAGGAGCCGAACGAGGACCTCGTCGAGGAATTCACGGAGCGGAAGAAGACGCTGCTGGCGGGGAAGAAGTGGACCTCTCAGATCGGCGTTCCCCCTGCCATGGTGGTGGCCACCTCGGTGGTGGTGATCGCCTCCGTCGTTCTCACCGTCGCCGCCGAACCTCTGTGGGACATGTCGAACCGGGCGGCCGAGAACCTTTCGACGCCGATCGACTACGTCACGAACGTGCTCGGAGGTGATGAATGATGAGCGCCGACCGAGACCAGGGACAGCCCGGAGCCGACGGCCAGGACCGCGCAGCGGCACAGGACCGCGCAATGGACCAGGACAGGGCAGCGGCAAAGGGCCGGGCAGTGGGCCAGGACCGACCACCGGCGAACCGAGCACGGATGAGCCGGGGTCGCGGATTCATCCAGCAGCTCGTGCTGGTGGTCTCACTGGTTCTGCTGTGGCTGATGCTGTGGGATTCGATCACGGTGGTCACCGTGGTCACCGGAATCGTGCTGGCCTTCGTCGTCACGCGCGTGTTCTACCTCCCGCCCGTCGTGCTCTCCGGACGGTTCAACGTCTGGCATGCGACGGTGTTCGGTCTGTGGTTCCTCTATTCGGTCCTCCACGCCTCCATCGAAGTCGCCTGGTATGCGTTCCGCCGCAAAGCGGTCGGCGCCGGGTCGGTCGTCGCCTGCGATCTGCGAACGAGCTCGGACCTCGTGCTCACCCTCATCGCCGATACCGCCAGCCTCATCCCCGGCTCGATCATCATCGACAGCGATCGCGCCATGGGCATGCTCTACCTGCACTTCCTCGACTGCGATTCCGATGAGAAGGTGCGCAAGGCGAAAGCGCAGGTCTACTACATCGAAGAGCTGCTCATCCGCACACTCGGTTCGCACCGTGACCTCGCCGCACTGCGGGCCAGACCGGATCCGCTGGCCGAGGCCGAAGGAGGCCGCTCATGAATGAGATCGTCCTCCACACCCTCGTCGTCGCCGGTTCGGTGCTGTTGGCCGCCTCGGTCGTCATTGCGCTCTTCCGGATCGTCCGCGGTCCGTCGATCCTCGACCGCATGATCGGCACCGACGTCGTGCTGGCGGCGATCATGTGCGGCCTCGGCGGGTATATGGCCCTGTCCGACCGGACGGATCTGCTGCCCGTGCTCATCGTCCTCGCGATGCTCGGTTTCGTCGGTTCGGTGAGCGTGTCGCGGTATGTGTCGAAGTCCGATTCGATGACTCCCGGCGCCGAGGCGGGGGCGCTGTCCGAGTTCAGCGCCTCGGATTGGCATATGCCCCGCGACGCGGACGAGCCGAGTCCCGGAGCGGCCTCTGAGCCCCAGGCTCGGCCCAGCGACGACGTCACCGAGATCGCGGATCCCACCTACGACGCCCACGCCGACAGCGGCGGAGAGGGCGAGGGCACCGGACCCGATCCGGGACCCGATGACGCCGAGCATATTTCGAACGGCGACGGAGAGGAGAGCAATCGTGGTTCTTGACATCATCTCGGCCGTGCTCATCTTCCTCGGAGCTGTCCTGTCCCTGGCCGCCGCGGTCGGTCTCGTCCGCTTCGCTGACCTACTCTCGCGCATGCACGCGAGTGCGAAACCCCAGGTGCTGGGCCTGATGCTCGTCGCTGTGGCGATCGCGATCCAGTTCCCGACCTGGGCGACGGTGACGACTCTGGCGATCATCATCTCCTTCCAGCTCGTGACGATTCCCGTCGCCACCCATATGGTCGGCCGCGCCGGATATCGCACCAAACACCTGCGTCGATCTATGCTGTACCGAGATGAACTCGCCGAGGCGGTCGACCGTGCCGAGGCCCGAGAGATCGCCTGGGAACGCCAGAGAGGAACCGGAACAGACCACCATGACGGCTGACAATCACACCGAGCCCCAACCACTCGTCTTAGTCGCCGATGATGAGCCGGACGTCCTCGGAGCGGTCGTACCGTTCCTCGAACGCTCCGGATTCCGGGTGCTGCCTGCCAGCGACGGACTGCTCGCTCTCGACGAGATCCATCGTCACAAACCCGATGTGTGCGTCCTCGACGTGCTCATGCCCGGAGCCGACGGCCGGCAGGTGCTGCGCCGCCTGCGGCAGGAGGAGAACTGGGTTCCGGTGCTGCTGCTGACCCAGGTCGGCGAGGGCGTGGAGAGGGCGATGGCGCTCGAAGAGGGTGCCGACGACTACCTCAACAAACCCTTCGATCCGCACGAGCTCGTCGCGCGCATCCGTGCCGTGCTGCGGCGCACGCGCAATGACGGGCCGCCCTTGGCCACGGCGCCGGTGCTCGTGTCCAGCTTCGGCCTGCGCGTCGACCGTGTCGGACGCAGGGCGTGGCTGGGGCAGCGTGAACTCGTCATCACTCCGAAGGGCTTCACCCTGCTCGAGTACCTCATGGTGCACAAGGAAGAACTCATCGAACGCTCTCGGCTGCTCGAAGTGCTGTGGGGATTCGAAGAGGCCGTGGGCACTCGCGCCGTGGACTCCCGGGTTGCCGAGCTGCGTCGCGTGCTCGGCGAGGACGCCGCAGAACCGCGGTGGATCGCCACCGTGCAGGGGCGCGGCTACCGTTTCGTCGGTGAGGTCCGCGGCGAGGACGGACAGAGCCGTCTATGACGAACTTCCTTGTCTTCGAGATCCAAGTCTGGCTGTTCCTGCTGCTGCTCGTCATCGTGCTCGGCGGTCTGGCCGTCGGTGCCTGGTTCGGCTGGCGGTATCTGAAGAGGCGTGAGGCCGCGCTGCGGGAATCCATCGAGACGGCCGCGGCCGAGGATTCGATGACAAAGCGCAATCGGATGCTCATCCGACTCGACCATGAGCTGAAGAATCCGCTGACGGCGCTGCGCACCTCGGCGGCGAGCATCCGCGAGGTCGTCCGCGACGGCGGAACGCTCAGCGAGGTGGAGCCGGCCGCCAAGCAGGTCGACGTGTCCTCGCGCCGGGTAGCCCGACTGCTGGCCGATCTGCGCAAGCTCGCCGACGTCGAGACCCGCATCATCGAATACGCCCGCGTCGATCTCGATGCGCTCATCCATCAGGCCGTCGAGGATGCGTCGACGGCGCCGGGGGCCGAGGACCGGATGATTGTGGCGACCGTCGCCCGTGCTCCGTGGCGGCTGCCCGATGTCGCCGGTGAGGAGGATCTGCTGCTCACCGCAATCCTCAACCTGCTGGGCAATGCCCTCAAATACTCGTCGCAGGCCGAAGTCGTTGAGCTGCGCGCCAATGAGCAGATCATCGACGGGCACCGCTGGGTCGTCGTCGAGGTCGCGGATACGGGCAGCGGCATCCCGCTGGCCGAGCAGGAGAACGTCTGGGACGAGCTCTCCCGCGGTTCACGTGTGCGAGCGGTCGCCGGCTCCGGCATGGGCCTCTCGCTCGTGCGCGCCATCGTCACCCGGCACGGCGGATCCGTGCAGCTTTTCAGCCAGGAGGGCGTGGGCACCTCGGTGCGCATGGTCCTCCCTGTCCTCGCCGATGCCGCACCCGTGACCGTTCCGCAGATGTCGGATCATATGGATCGGGTCGCTGCCGGTTCGCATGCGGTGCAGCCGGTGCAGCAGGCGGATTCGCGGCAGGCGCCCGGATTCCTGCCTCCGCGTCAGCCCAATGAGGCTGAACTGCAGGGACGGATCCTCGGCACTCCGCGGCGGACGTCGAAGCGTCGTCTCGAGCGGGTCGACGGGAACCTGGTCAATCGTCGGACGGGCGAATCCGTCTCCGGCGGGTTCCCGCCGGATTCCGGTCAGCATTCGCAGTTCAAACCGCCGCGGCAGGCCCCGAACGGCGGAGGACAGAACCCGGGTTATGGCCAGCCGCCGGTCGGCAGCCAGCCGCACTCGGGCCCTCAGAATTCAGGGCCGCAGAGTTCCGGGCCGCGGCAGCCCGGACAGCCGCCGGTCGGAAGTCAGCCGCACTCGGGTCAGCAGAACTTCGGGCAGCCCCCTGTGGGGAGTCAGCCCAATTCCGGGCCGCAGAATTTCGGCCAGTCATACGCGGGCGGTCAGCCCAATTCGGGACCCCAGAACGTCGGCCAGCAGCCCGCCGGACAACCACCTGTCGGAAGCCAGCCCAATTCCGGTCCGCAGACGCCTCAGCACAGGTATGGGCAGGCTCAGCCGAATCAGAATGGCCCGGAAGCGGGGTACCCAGACCGTCGCCGGCAAGGTGACCAGCAATGAGACTAGTGACTGGGCGCATAGCATCGGATTTCTCCTCAGTGGGGATATTCGCGGCGAAGAGACCCGCTTCAGGGAGTCCTGCTTCGGGCAGGCCCGCGCCTGGAAACCCTGCCTCGGGCAGACCCGCCTCTGTGCGACGAGCCGCGGCCGCCGGCACTCTCGCACTGACGGTCCTCCTCAGCGGATGCTCGGTATTCCAGGTCCGCACGGAAGACAAGTCCGCCGGGCCGGTGCGCATCGGCGTGCAGGAGACCGCCGGACCCGAGCCCACGGGCAAGCCCACCGAAGCCGGCATCCCCGAGGGGATGACGAAGACTTCCGTGACGTTCGGCAGCAGCTGCCCGGTCGAAGTCACCTTCGCGATCGGCGATGACTGGAGAGACAGCACCGGAAGCACCGAGCAGTTCCATGTCTTCAACCACGGCGACGACACGACTCGCGGCGATACCATCCTCGTCAACTGCACCGACGAATACGGTGACAGTGCTCAGGAAGTGGTCGATCAGAAGAGGCGGTACAACTTCTCCGAACAGGACTCACAGGTGTTGGCCGAGCAGACGGGGTCGCTGGCCGCGGGCGAGTTCTGGAGCTATCAGGGTGAACTCGGCCCGACCGAGATCCTCGCTATCAACAACGAACCGACTTATGCCTTCGGGGTGCAGACTGGCTACAAGATCAACGGGCGCCTGGTGAATCTGTCCATCGAGATGCGCACACCGAAGACGAACACCGAAGTGGCGGAGGACTTCAAGAAGATGTTGCCGACGGTGACGATCGATGGTGAGAAGGTTCCGTCACCGAGTTTCCACTGACGTGCCAGGGAGCGCCGAACGACGTGGCGATCAGGCGCCCGCGAAGGAAATGCGCCCGCGATCCGGTCGACCGCCTCGGTGACCCGGGTCGGTCATCACAGCGGCCGACCGCCTCGGTGACTTCGACCGGTCATCATAGCGGTCGACCGCCTCGGCGATCTGAGGTTTCTCTGGATTTCACCCCGGAACGAACGTGGGGATCTAGGATGGGAAGATGACGACCCACGACGCAGTGACCCGACTCCTCGACGCCCGCCGCCTGCAAGGCCTCTTGACGAATCAGAGCGGCCGCGTCATCGCCCAGTACTCGTTTCTCAATTCCGAGGGGAATTCCTCCCTCAGCCACCTCGCCGATATCAGCGGGGAGACGCCCCGACGCATCACTCGCGGCGGTCAGTCCGTGGGACCGGCCGCGCTGAGTGAGAACGGCACGATCGTCTTCGCCTCCAAGCGCAAGGGCGAGGACGGCAAGGATGCCGAATCTCCGAGCCTGTGGGCGCTGCCGGACAACGGTGAGGCCCGCAAGCTTGCCGATCACGAGGGCGGTTTCTCCCGCATCGAGGTCAAGGGCGAGACCATCATCGTCGAGTTCCCCGTCCATACGTGGGCCGCCGACGAAAACGACCATCAGGAATTCAGCTCCGAACGCAGCGACGCGAAGGTCAGCGGAATCCTCCACACCGGTTTCCCCGTCCGTCGTTGGGATCATGATCTGGGGCCGGGCCGGCAGACCCTGGCCGTGGCCACCCTCGATGAGGCGGCCACCGACTTTCCCGAAGTCAGTGACGAGCTGAGTGCCCCGTCGGGCTTAGACTTCCGCTACCTGTCTCTGCCGTCCGGCCGTTTGGTCGATTGGGCCATCGACGACGAAGCCCGCTTCGTCCTCGTCCAGCTTGAGAAGCCGATCCCCGGGCAGCTCGAGGCCAGTGAGATCTGGCGCGTGGACCTCGACGGGGAACCCGAACTGCACCGTCTGACGAAACCGGCTGCCGATCACAGCTTCGACATCGAGGCCATCAGCCCCGACGGGACGAAAGCACTGGTCACTCGCGTACAGAACTGGACTCCGCAGACCAGCCTCGCGGCCGAACTCATGGTCCTCGATCTCGAGACGGCGGAACTGAATCCGGTGTGGCCGGATGGTGATTTCTGGTTCTCCCCGATCTGGGTGGACGGTTCGACCATCGTGGCCACCGCGGATGATCACGGTCGCGGCAGCATCTTCATCGGTGACATCAAGGATGCTCAGCCTCGGCGGCTGGTCGGGGGAGTCGATCAGAAGTATTCGTTCTCGGGGCTGGCTCTGCGCGAGGACACGGTCGTGGCGACCGCCTCGGCGATCGATGTCGCGCCGCTGCCGATCTCCGTCGACCTCGGAACCGGGGTCATCAGCGAGCTCGCGAACCCGGCGACGGTGCTCGAGGAAGAAGGCACCCTCACCGAGGTGGAGGTCCGTGCCGAGGATGGCACGCCGATCCGTGCGTGGCTGGTGCTGCCGGAGGGGGAGGGGCCGCACCCGCTCGTCGTCTTCGCCCACGGAGGACCGTGGGGATCGTGGAATGCCTGGACCTACCGGTGGAACCCAGGTCCCTTCGCAGCTGCCGGCTATGCGGTGCTGCTGCCGGATCCGGCGATCTCCACCGGCTACGGGCAGGCGATGATCGACCGCGGTCAGCAGCAGCTCGGCGGCACTCCCTTCACAGACATCATGGCGCTGACCGAGGTCGCAGGGGAGAGGGCGGACATCGATTCCGAACGCGTCGCCCTGGCCGGCGGGTCCTACGGCGGGTACATGGCCAACTGGGTGGCCGGGCACACCGGCAACGCGTTCAAGTGCATCGTCACCCACGCCTCGCTGTGGAACACCACGTCGATGGGACGGACGACGGACAATTCGTCGTGGGATCAGGCGATGCGGGAGCAGTCGGCGGAGTATTCGCCGCACCTGTTCGCCGATGACATCGAAGTGCCGATGCTCGTCATCCACGGCGACAAGGACTACCGGGTGCCGATCGGTCAGGGTCAGGAGCTGTGGTTGGATCTGCTCACTCGGGCGAAGACTCCGCTCGATGCCGATGGCGACACTCAGCATCGGTTCCTCTACTTCCCCGACGAGGGGCATTGGATCCTCGGCCGCGGGAACGCCGAGGTCTGGTACCGCACCGTGCTCGCGTTCCTCGATACGCATGTGCTCGGCATCGACGCGAATCGAGTCCGCACCCTGGGGTGAGCCGACAGTTGGTTCGTCGGTTTCCTGAGGTGGGGGCAGCAGTCGGTTCGTCCGGCCCCGCGCTGGGGCGGTAGCTGGCTCGTCCGCGCCCTGCGGTGAGCCGACAGCCGATTTGTCGAGACCCCGCACGTGGACTGCTCACCGATCGACACCCTGTTAGACGTGACCCTTCTGAAGGGGAAATTCACCAACCGATTCCGTACCCTGAATGAGGCGTTCGCAGAGCGATGGAAGGACCCTGATGACACAGACCGAACAGATCCCCGCCGAGGCGGTCATCCACAATGCGCGCATCCTCGACGGCGATCGGGCGACGTTCTCCGAGGAGACCGCTGACACGTGGATCGCGATCGCCGATGGAACGGTCACGGCACGGGGCCGCGGGGACGGCTGGAAGGACAGGGCCGCCTCGGCGAGAGTTGATGTCATCGACGCCGCCGGCGGATACGTGGCTCCCGCTTTCGTCGATATCCACTGTCACGGTGCGGGCGGTGCGAGCGCCGAGGACGGGAGCGAGGGGATCGATGCGATCCTCGACGTACACCGGGCCCATGGCACCGGCAGGCTCGCTCTGTCCTACGTCTCCGACACGATCGAGGGGCTGTGTGAGTCCCTGCGCGCGGGCGCCGGACTCGTCAGTGAGCGAGCCATGGTCATGGGCCTGCACGCCGAAGGCCCGTTCCTGTCCCCGGATTTCAAAGGTGCGCATGCGCCCGAAGTGCTCACATCGCCGACTCCGGAGGCGGTCGAAGCGATCCTCGAGGCGGCCGATGGAACTCTTTCGCAGATCACGATCGCTCCCGAGCTTCCCGGTGCTCTCGATGCGATCGGTCGGTTCTCTGCGGCAGGGGTGCGCGTGGCCGTCGGTCACACGGCTGCCGATTATGCGCTGGCCGCGCAGGCCTTCGAAATGGGGGCGAGCATCCTCACCCACGCGTTCAATGCGATGCCCGGAATCCATCACCGTGCTCCGGGACCGGTCCTCGCCGCGGCCGAGGCCGAGCACGTCACCGTCGAACTCATCAATGACGGCGTCCACGTCGTCGCCCCGGTCGCGCGTATGCTCCACGAACTCGCGCCCGGGCGCCTTGCTCTCATCACTGACGCCATGGCGGCGACCGGCCTGCATGATGGGAGCTATCACCTCGGTTCGCTCCCCGTCGAAGTCAAGGCTTCGGTAGCGCGCCTGGTCACCGCGGATGGCACTCAGGGCGCCATCGCGGGGTCCACGTTGACGATGGACGAGGCTGTGAAGCGGGCAGTCGCCGAGGTGGGACTCAGTCCGTTCGACGCTGTGCAGTCCGCAGGGTTCGTTCCATTGCGTGCGGGGGGCGGAATGCCGGAGTCGGGCGATTCTCTGCATGCGACGGGCGGTACCGCCGGTGCCGCCGGTGCGGGCAGCCTGTTGGCTCCCGGAATGTCGGCTGACCTCCTGCTGCTCGATGAGGACATGAGCATCCGGGCCTCTTCGTTGGGGGACTGAACCCAGCCGAACATGGCAGAACCGAGTTGAATCCGGCTGAACTTGGAAAGTGGGCACAGTTGTCCCCTGAAAGCGGGGGAGGCTATTTGTCGAACAGGGAGTCGACGATGTCGTCCGCGATGAAGCGGGCGTGGAGGATCGGCTTACGAGCCGGGTCCTTTGCGGCGGGCGGTATGTAGGCCGGTCGCCCGTCGAAGAGCATCACCGTGTCCCAATCGGTGCGGTCGAGCAGGTGGTGGTGATAGCTGCAGAGCAGCGCGAGATTGTTGATCTCGGTCTTGCCGCCGAGTGCCCACGGCCACACATGGTTGGCGTCGCACCAACCGGGAGGGGCATCGCAGCCAGGGAAGGTGCAACCTCGGTCACGGGCGGTGATCACTGCCAGCTGTTTGCGATTGGCGAAGCGCTGTTCTGTGGCCACCTGCATTGTCTTGGCCTTGTCGCTCATGAGGTGGAAGAACAGCGAGCCGTTGAGGCCGTTTCTCATCAGTTCCGTGATGGGAATGGGATTGTCGGCGCCCGTGGTGCCGTGTCCCGTGCCGTTGGCCAGATCTTCGGCGATGGCGTTGATGACGAGAGCATAAGGCGCTCCTGCAGTCGTCCGCTGCTTGTCGATCGTCGTGACGAGGCCGGCGAATCGTTCGTAGATCCATTCGCGCGCCGAGGGCTGTTCAGCGCTGACGTCGACGAAACCGCCGTCCTCACGAACACCGACGCCGGGGACGTCGGCCGGAGTCCGGGTCGTGCGGACTGCGTTGAGATCGGGTTCCGGAACTCGCTTCGCGTCATACCGGTCACCGGAGAGCACCGCATCGACGATCTCCAGCAGCTCTTTGTCAGGAAGCGGCGAGTTCGTTCTCTCAGAAGCAGCGGTCGCAGTGGCGGGATTGCCCGCGGTCGCGGAACCGAATGCGCCTATCGCTCCATCGGCCCCGTCTGCGGCTGTTGATTCGGCACCAGCGTTATCGGCACCGGCCTTGTCGTCTTCTCCCGCAGACTGGATTCGTGAGGTCAGAAGTCCGTTGAGAGTGCCGCCGGTGACGGGGTCGAGCAGTCCACGCAGCTCCCAGTCGCCGTTGGCCTTGGAACGCATGGACATGTTGTACGCAGAGCGGTCGGCCGAGTCATTCGGTTCTGCGCCGTCCGGGTCGATATAGCCCATGAGCTTGCCGAAGATCTCGCGCAGATCCTTGAGACGGACCTTGGGTGCGTTGTCGACCAAGCGCGTCTCGACGTCGGTGCGGACCGCCTGACTGACCCACGTGGGCAGCTTGCGCATGCAGTCTTCGATGACAGACGCCTGGGCGGCGGAGATCGTGCCGGCATGGAGGGCATCTGCGACGACTGGGTAGAGAGGCGGCAGAGCCTGTCCGGCCATGTCGACGCGTCCGCCGAGGTTCTTGGCCATATCGGTCCGACGGTTCGCCTCCGCGCCGGTGAGGTTGAATCGATTCTCGATGAGCGACTTCGTCGACTTGGCGCCGAAATCGCTGGGGGTTCCGACGCGTTCGCAGACGGAGAGTGCGAGCGTCGACAATGCATCGTTGATGCGTGTGATCGCCTCGACCCCATCGGCGAGCATGATGGCCTGATCTGGTCCCATGGGGCGATCGAACGCGCGCAGCTCGTCTTTGAGGCTCATCAGCTGAGTGATCGACGAGGTGACCTCGGGCGCGAAGCGGCTGAGATCTGCCCACTCCTTGTCGGCGAGCAGCGGGTGACCGCTGGTCTGCGGGGAGTTGTCGGCGTTCCGATCGGAATGATCGGAGCTGCGTTCGGGAGTGAGGGTCATGGGGATGAATTCCGTTCACCAACATCGTTGTTGTTGGAATCCAGTGTACGCTCATAATGTGTGGAACGCTATAGATGCTCGAAAAAAGTTTCGAACATAATTCTGATGTTCGTCACAGTTCGAGAATATCGACAAGCCTCGTTGAATCAGTGCAGGTCAGGGGCGGTGTCGGCTGCAGCTGAGGTGAACCGGCTTCGAATGTGTCAGTCGGTCGTGGCACGATTGGAGTATGGATGCCCTGCTCCTCATTGACACCGACGACGCCAGCTACCCCAGCGATGACGCCATGGAGACCCTCGGCGATATCGTCACCCGCACCCGCGCTGTGGGCGGTGTGCTCATCTTCGCGTCGACGAAGGCCGACCTCGCCGACACTCCCGACGGGGAGCTGAGCATCTTCGTCCCTGATGAAGAGGATCTTGTGCTCCGGTCCAAGAGTCCGGATGTGTTCGAAGGCGTCGACGATCTGGCCGCAGGTCTGCATGACCTCTCCGTCGACCGGATCATCATCGCCGGAGCCGACGCCACCGCGGCCGTGCCCGGCGCCGACGCCACCACGGGCGTGCCCGGGGCCGGAGCGGGCCAAGTCACCACTGACCCCGCCGCCCAGGCGGGAGGCGATGCCGATGCCAACGCCTCCTCGGCGGGCACCCCCGGAGCCGTCTACGCCTCGGCGATGGCGGGTCTTGTGTGCAACTTCGACGTCGTCGTCCTCTCCGACTCCACCACTGACCCCGATGGCAACCTCGTCGCCTGGGGCGATGTTGCCGCTGATGCCGGTGCCATGGTCAAGAAGACCGCCGATACCTGGCTGCGGATGTAGGCTCTGCCGCCTTCCCGAAATTGTTCTACATTGAGTAGAATGTGGGAGCGAGCTGAGAGGAGGGCCCATGACCGGATGGACGAAGTCCGTGCGTGCGCTCGCCGCCGCCCTCTTCACGACCCTCCTGGCCCTGCTCATGCACCTCGGTGCCGGTGGCGGCGTCTCGATTCCGGGCATTGTGGTCGTCTTCGTTCTCGTTCTCTGGGCGGCGATGATCGTCGCCGGCAGGCGTCTGGGCTACCTGACTCTGGCCGGTCTGCTCGGCCTCGGACAGGTGCTCATGCACCTGACGATGAGCTGGTCCGCACACACCTTCGCCCATGCGGGGACCCACGCGGGAACCGCTCAATCCGGAAGCGGGCAGGCCGGGGCCGCTGGTACCGGATCCACCTCCGCCGAGGCGGCCCTCCACGCCCACGCCGGACACATCGTCCCAGCCTCCGGCTCCCTTGACCTCGGTCCTGCCGCATCCGCTCTCGGACATGCGAGCCACGGGGCCACCTCGGTGGGGATGGTCATCGCACACGTCGTCGCCGTCCTCGTCACCGCCGTGATCCTCAAGCGCGGTGAGGACATCGTCCTCAGCATTCTGCAGCTGGCCCTGGGCCCGGTGATCGGCGCACTGCGAGCCCTCGCCGAGGCGGCCGGAGTCCTGGCCGACGAACCGTTCTGCAAGCTCTGCGCTTCGTTCCGGGTGCCGCAGCCGGTCACATCGGCGGTGGTCGGCCCGAACTACCGCCGCGGCCCTCCCGCGTTCGGCTGACATCCCAATCGGCGTTTGCAGCGCCGACCCACACCTGGTTTCCCGGGTGACCATCCATCTTCGGGTGACCGCCCAGACAGCGGCGGGCCGCCCCTCGGTGACAGTCGAACACGTCCGCGCACACCGCTGCGCGCAGAAGACACGTGCTCCGGCATCCCAGCCAGCACGTGCCCTGCACGCTTGCACTCGCACGAGCTGCGCGCAGGCATACGAACGCGGTGTGGCTGAGCGCCCGCAGCTTCGAGCAGCAGAGACTCTGCGACCGAAGATCCTCGTCGTCTGACGACAGAGGACACGCGGGACTGCCCGCGCCAGTAGGCGACCGCGGCGCGCCGACACGTGCTCTCGACTGCACCTGAATGACGAAAGTGCAGACATCATGCGAAAGAACATCACCCTGGCCCTTGCCCTGCCCATCGCCGTCGCCATCGGCCTGGCCGGCTGCGGCCAAGACGACCGCAGGGCCGCCGGTTCGGAACAGACCGACGGCAGCGGCTCCGCCTCGGCGGAATCCTCGGAAAGCGCAGTCGACGCCGAAGCGCTCAGCTTCGACGGCGCTTGGGTCAAGGCCGCCGACGACGGAATGACCGCAGTCTTCGGGGAGCTGAAGAACAACACCGACGCCGACATCAACCTCGTCGAGGCGAAATACGCGGACGCGGAGATGGTCCAACTCCACGAAACCGAAGGCGACGGCTCGGGCGGAATGTCCATGCAGGAGAAGAAGGGCGGCTTCACCATCCCGGCGGGAGAGAGCCTCCGCTTCGAGCCCGGAGGCGATCACATCATGATCATGGGGCTGAAGAAGGCGATCAAGCCGGGCGAGCAGATCAAGCTCGACCTCGTCACCGCCGACGACGAGACCGTCGAGGTCACAGCCGTGGCCAAGGAGTACTCCGGAGCTCAGGAAGACTACGCGCCCGGTGAAGCCGAAGGCTCCAGTGACGACCACGGCGACCACGGTGACCACTGAGTCCGGTCGCCCCGGCTTCAGCCGCCGAGGTCTCCTGACCTCGGCGGCCGCGGCCGGCGGTGCAGGCGTCGTCGGTGCCACGGCCGGATTCGCGCTCGGCCGCGGTCCCGGATCACAGGGCACGAGCGTTGGTGACGGCGGGCCGCCTCGGCGAGATCTGGATGGCGCGAATGGGCCGCAGACCGTGCCGTTCTACGGCACTCATCAATCCGGGGTCGAAACCCCACCACAGGCCTATGGGCACTTCATCGCATTCACGCTCAAGCCCGGAACCAAGGCCGCGGAGGCGGTGCGCTGGCTGCGGCTCCTCACCGCGGATGCGGCTGCGCTGACGCAGGGGCGGGCGCCCTTGGCCGACTCCGAATCCGAACTCGCCGTCGACCCTGCCCGGCTGACAGTGACTTTCGGATTCGGAGCCAGGCTGGTTGCCCTGGCCGGAAAGGAGCATGTTCCGGACTGGCTCAAGCCCTTGGAGGCGTTCTCGATCGATCGCCTCGATGAGGACCGATGCAAGGGCGACCTGCTCCTGCAGTTCTGCGGCGACGACCCGCTGACCTTGGCACATGCTCGGCGCATGCTGTTCAAGGATTCGCGCTCGTTCGCCGAGGTGGCCTGGCAGCGGGACGGATTCCGACGTGCCTACGGCAGCACGGGGGAGGGGAAGACCCAGCGGAATCTCTTCGGTCAGCTCGATGGCACGGCGAATCCGGGACCCGGATCCGAGGACTTCGCGCGGATCATCTGGGGACAGGGCACGAAGACCGCGAACCCGGTGTTCTCCGCTCGCGGGGAGCCGCCGGCCGACCTCGGAGCGCATCTGCCGGTATGGATGCGTGGGGGAACGACGCTGGTTCTGCGCGATATCGCGATGAACCTCGACACCTGGGATCAGGCCGACCGGCCGGCACGGGAGTTCTCGGTCGGGCGGACCATGGGCACCGGGGCACCGCTGTCGGGTGAGGACGAGTTCGACGTCCCGGACTTCACCGCGGTCGATCAGCGCGGACTGACGAAGATCTCACAGGTCGCGCATATCGCCCGAGCCCGCGACGGACTGGGTCCGGAGGTGCAGATCCACCGGCGCACGTTCAACTACGAGACCGGTGCGGGCGGGGATTCGGGGCTGCTGTTCGCGTCCTTCCAGGCCGATATCGAACGGCAGTTCCTGCCGATCCATCGCCGCCTCGCCGAGGTGGACCTGCTCAACGAATGGACGACCCCGATCGGGTCGACCGTGTGGGCGATCCCGCCCGGAGCGACCGAAGACGGGTACGTCGGGCAGGAGCTGTTCGACGGGTGAGGAAGCGGCGCGGCCGCCGGACAGGCAGGCACGGCCGCGTCCTCACTGAAAACGAGCGGCCGCCGGACCCGCAGAAGCGGGAACGGCGGCCGCGCAATGTCCGTGCTCACTGCGGTGCGTCAGGACTCGGTTCTGCCCGATGAGAGCAGTGACTCAGTCGGTGATCTCGGAGTCGAAGGCCTTCGGATTGTCCTTGATCCACTGGTCGACGGCGTCGCCTTCCTGACCTTCTTCGTACTCGTTGACGATGAGGTCCTCAAGCTCTCCGTACGTCTTGTCGTCGAGCTTGATCCCCTTGATGAGCTCGGCAGCCTCGGGGTTGTCCTCGCTGAAGCCGTCGGTGCCGAGGAAGTGCATCTTCTCCGGATCGCCCATGGCGTTCTGCGGATCCTTGAGCTCCTTGACGACGAAGGCGTTGTTCGCCCAGAACGGACGCCACAGGGTGACGACGATGTCTTCCTTCGCATCGATGGCATTGCCCAGCTCGGTGAGCATGGCCGGGGTCGAGGAGGTGACGAGCTCGAAGTCCTTCTCCAGGTCGTAGGCAGGCATCATCGAATCCTTCGTCACCTTGGTGAGACCGGCTCCGGGTTCGATGCCGACGATCTTGCCGTCGAACTCGTCGGCATTGTCTTTGAGCTCATCCATCGAATCGATGTCGACATAGTCGGGCACGACGATCGTGTTCTGCGCCTCGTCGTAGTAGGTGCTGATGTCCTCGATCTTGTCGCCGTACTCATCCATGTACTGCTTGTGGGTCTTCTCCGGCCAGGCGGAGGGGTAGATGTCGATGTCGCCGTTCGCCACTCCCGCACAGAGGATCGCAGCCCCGGAGATCGTCTCCAGCTCTGGCTCGTATCCGAGCTTCTCGAGCTGGTCCTCGAGCAGGAACGCGGTGCTGCGGCTGTCGGACTACGAAGAGATGTAGCCGATCTTGATCGTGCCCTTGTCGCCGCCGGAGCCGGAGTCCTTGCCGGCTTCCTGGGAACACCCGGTCAGGGCGAGGCCCAGGGCTGCGCAGGCGGCGACTGCGGTGGTGATTGTGCGTGACTTCATCGGTTTCCTCTTCGTGGTGGCTGCCCGAACGAGGAGGTGCTGCCGTCTCTGGCAGTCTCCGTCGTCCGAGCAGGAACGTGTGAACGCAGGAGCTTTTGTGATCACAAAATCTGGTATGGCTATGTAATCACAGTATTCACTCAACTTCCACCGGTTCAACGAACGTATCCGAGCGGACTGTGTCCCGAATCCGCACGACTGCAGGCCGGCGCGATCGGCGGAATGCACGCGACCTGTGTAATGTCAGCGCGATTTGGAGAATGCACGCGCGAACTGCGGAATGACAGCGCGAACTGCAGAATGTCAGAACAGCGGCTGCGGCAGGGCGTCTTCGAACTCGAGGAGGCGCCGCTTGGTCTCGAGCTCGTGACCGGGCAGCCCGCCCGAATACCCGCCGAGTCCGCTACCTGCGACAACACGATGGCAGGGGACGATGATCGGGATCGGATTGAGTCCCATGATCCCGCCGACGGCACGGGCCGGGATCCCGGTTCCGCTCGCCTCGGCGAGCTGTCCGTAGGTGACTGTGGTCCCCGCGGGGACTTCTTCGGCCAAGGCCGTCAAAACTGTCCTCGCGACGTCCGAGACCTGACCGAAGTCCACGGGCAGGTCGAATTCGCCGAGGCGGCCGTCGAAGTACGCACGCACCTGGGCGACCGCCTCGGCGAGGATCGGGTCCGAGCCGGCGGCCACCTCGGCGGGGATGGAAACGTCGGCGGTCGCCTCGGTGAGGATCGGGTCCGACCTTTCGGCCGCCCCAGCGGGGATCGGATCGGCGGCGTCGCTCGCCTCGGCGGATCTGCGCCATTCGAGTCGGACGATGGACCGGCCGTCGCTCGTCACGGTGAGGGGTCCGACGAAGGTGTCGACGGTTCCCGAAGCGGTTGCCATGGGATGTCCTCCGTTCGGGCCCGCGCACCGATAACGGTGTCAACGGCGATTCTCAGTCGAGTCTACTCATACAGCTGTGCCCTCCCGACTCGTCCGAGTCGGGAGGGCACAGCATATTCATGACCGCACACCGGGCATTGGGGAAGTCCGCAGCTGAGCCGACGGTGTCGTCCGTAAGCGAAGCTGCTGCCGCGGCGCGACAGAATCACTCCTCGTCAGGCAGTTCACCTTCGTAGGCATCGGGGTTGGCCTTCAGCCACTCGGCGATGGCCTTTTTGCCATCATCCTTGTACTTGTTGACGACCAGGTCCTCGAGGTCTCCGTACTGCTTGTCATCCATCTTGATCTTCCCGACGTAGTCAGCAGCGTCGGAGAACTCTTCGCCGAAGCCCTTGGTCGCGGTGAAGTGGAGCTTCTCGGGGTCTCCCATCGCGCCCTTCGGGTCCTCGAGGTCCTTGACCGGGTACTCGTTGTTGGCCCAGAACGGACGCCACAGGGTGACGACGATGTCCTTCTCCGCGTCGGTCGCATTGCCGAGCTCCGTGAGCATGGCAGCGGTCGACGAGGTGACGAGCTCGTATTCGTCGTCGAGACCGTATTCGGGAATCATCGCCTTGGTGGCCTTCGTCAGACCGGCTCCGGGCTCGATTCCGATGATCTCGCCGCCGAAGTCCTTGCCCTTGCCCTTGAGGTCCTCGATCGAGTTGATGTCCTTCATGTACTTCGGGACGGCGATCGTGAGGACGGCGTTGTCGTAGTAGGCGCCGAGGTCTTCGAGGTCGTCACCGTATTCGTCGATGTACTGCTTGTGCGTGACCTCGGGCCACGAGGACGGATACATGTCGATATCGCCGTTAGCGACACCGGCGTAGAGGACGGCCGCGTCGTTGAAGGTCTGGGTCTCGACGTTGTAGC
The DNA here is from genome assembly GCF_051172395.1 of Brevibacterium sp. H602. Classification (NCBI taxonomy): domain Bacteria; kingdom Bacillati; phylum Actinomycetota; class Actinomycetes; order Micrococcales; family Brevibacteriaceae; genus Brevibacterium; species Brevibacterium sp. H602. The sequence continues at coordinate 33,238 of NZ_JBPIZD010000014.1, forward strand.
CCATCTTCTCCAGCTGATCTTCGAGCAGGAGCGAGATGCTCTGGCCGTCGGTCCAGCCGGTGACGTAGCCGAGTTTGATGTCGCCCTTGTCGCCGCCTCCGCCGTCGTCCTTCGCCGCTTCCTGCGAGCAACCGGTCAGGGCAAGGCCGAGGGCTGCGACTGCAGCGACGATCGGGGTGAGGAATCTTCTTTTCATTGTGTGTTCCTTTTCTCTAGTGATCGACTAATCAGACTGTGTGGTTCATCGACTCAGGCCGCTGCTGCAGCCGCCTTGTTCTTCGCGCTGCGACGACGCATCCCCGCGACGAGCGAGTGCGGGTAGTCCTTCGCGTTGCCCAGGGCTGCGGTGACGCGATCGAGGTAGACCGCGATGATCACCACGCCGAGTCCGGCTTCGACGCCGAGCGGCAGGTTCTGGGTGGCGATCGCTTCGACGACGTTCTTTCCGAGTCCGTCGGCGCCGACCATGCCGGCGATGACGGCCATCGCCAGTGCGAGCATGATGACCTGGTTGATGCCGGCCATGATCGTCGGCGTGGCCAAGGGCAGCTGGACTCCGCGGAGGATCTGGCCGGGAGTCGCACCGAAGGACTGTCCGGCTTCGACCGTCTCCGAGTCGACCCCGCGGATGCCGAGTTCGGTGAACCGCACACCCGGGGGCAGAGCGAAGATCACCGTTGCCACGAGGCCGGGAACGACGCCGATGCCGAAGAAGGTGACCGCCGGGATGAGGTAGACGAATGCCGGCATCGTCTGCATGAAGTCGAGGATCGGTTTGATGACCGCCGAGGCTCTGTTGCTGCGCGCGGCCAGAATGCCGACCGGGACGGCGATGATGATGGCGATGACAGCGGCGATGATGATCAGCGCCAGGGTCTGCATCGCGGCCACCCATTGGTCCATCGTCATGATGAAGAACAGAGTGATGAGCGTGCCCACGGCCATCTGCCACGAGCGGAAGATCCAGCCGATGAGCGCCAGCAGAATGATGATGACGAGCGGGTGGAGGTCGACGAGCACGTCGGTGAGGACTTCGATGAGGAAGTTGAACAGCCAGGTGACGGCGTCGAAGAACCACGCGACGTTGTCCTTGAGCCAGTCGAAGACGGTGTCGACCCAGGCTCCGATCGGAATTCTGATGTTCTCCATCAGCGCTCACTCCTTTCACCGGTGGCCTGCGGTGCGACGGCATCATCACCTTCGGCGAGTACCTGGTCGATGATTCCGGTGTCGACCGGCTCGGGCCAGTCTTCGACAGCGGCTTCCGTCGAGGCCTCGTCGTTGCCGTTCTGTGTGCCGAGCGCAGCGAGTAGGGTCGCTCGGGGGACGACGCCGACGAGTTCGCCGTCCGCGTCGGTGACGGGCACCGGCAGGGGCATCTCTGCGGTCGGGAGGAAGAGATCGATGAGCAGGTCGTCCGGAGAGGCGGGGTGGGCGACCGGCTTGATGATCTCGTCGAGAGTCGTGGCACCGGTTCGGATGTGTTCGATGCAGTCGCGGTCGCTGACGAGGCCGAGGAACTTCCGGTTCCTGTCCGTGACGTACACGCCCGAGACGCTGTTCTCGCGCATGGTGCGCAGCGCGACCCGGGGGCCGTTCTGATTGCTCACGGTCTGCCGTGCCTTCTCCATGACGTTGTTGGCAGTCAGCACGCGGGCCCGGTCGACGTCATGGACGAACTGTGCCACGTAGTCGTTGGCCGGGTCGGTGAGGATGTCCTCCGGGGTGCCGACCTGGACGATGCGTCCGTTGCGCATGACCGCGATCCGGTCACCGAGGAACATCGCCTCATTGAGGTCGTGGGTGATGAAGATGATGGTCTTCTTCAGCTCCCGCTGCAGCTCGACGAGCTGTTCCTGCATCTCGCGCCGGATCAGCGGGTCGAGGGCGGAGAAGGCTTCGTCCATGAGGAGGATGTCGGTCTCGGCCGCCAGCGCACGGGCCAGGCCGACGCGCTGCTGCATACCGCCGGAGAGCTGTTCGGGGAACTTGTCGCCCCAGCCTTCGAGGCCGACGGCCTTGAGCCAGCGGTCGGCGGCCTTGTCTCGCTCCGCCTTCGCGACTCCGCGGATCTCGAGCGCATAGGCGGCATTGTCGCGGACGGTGCGGTGCGGGAGCAGCGCGAAGTGCTGGAACACCATCGAGATGTGTTCGCTGCGGACTTTGCGCAGTGCGGCCGAGTCGATCTTCGCGATGTCGGTGCCCAGCACCTCGACGGATCCGGCGGTGGGTGCCCAGAGTCCGTTGAGAGTGCGGATCAGGGTCGACTTGCCCGAGCCCGACAGGCCCATGACGACGAAGATCTCGCCGGCCTCGACTTCGAAGCTCGCGTCGATGACGGCGGCCGTTCCGAGCTTCGTCAGATCATCACGGTCAGCGCCCTCTTCGAGTCGTTTGACGACTTCGTTTTCGCGCTTTCCGAAAACCTTGTAGACGTGTGACGCTTTGACAACGCTCACGTGCTTCCTCCTTGCATTCTTGGCAGTCCGCAAGAACGAGAGGCTTCACCCCCGTTTGCACGGTTCGGTGCTCGCAGATCAGATCCGAATAGCTCAATTGCGCACGCGCCTCACCGCACACGGATATCTGATCCACCATTGTAGTTTTGTTCAGGGTTTTCGGCAGAGATTTTGCCCCGAGTATCCGGCGCGTCACCCTTGACTGCTGCTCTGACCTGGGAAAACACACAGTCGTGCGTTACTTGATTGTTATAATCATCGATTGAAGCATGTAGGTATGCCGCTAATGGGTTTGCTACCGGTTACGGGATTTTGATGCGGTAGGCGGCCTTGCCTTCAGGATTCTTGCCTTCAGGATTTCTGCAGCGATTCCGTGAGGAAGCGGATGACGGCCGGAGTGACCACCTCGGCGAATTCTTCGAAGAATCCGTGTCGGCCTTCCGGCAGAATGCGCAGCTGAGATCCGGGGATGCGCTCGTGGAGGATCCGGGCATTCTCCACCGGGTTCATCCGATCGGCATCGCCGTGCATGATCAGCGTCGGGGCGGAGATCTCGGGCAGCCGGTCCCAGGCATTGTGGTTGGCGCTCACGCGCAGATGGGCAGATGATTCGGCGGCCGTCATCGTGTCGTCGCCGAGCATCTTGCTGTACTTCGCCGATACCGTCCATTCGGGGGTGTAGAAGAGGTCGAAGAGGTACTGGGTATGCTCATCACCGCGCAGCCTCGCCAGTGCCTGGCCGACTTCACGCGGACGCTTGACGGCATGCGTCCCGCCGGGAGAGGTGCACCCGAGGACGAGAGCGCTCACCCGCTCCGGATGGTTGAGTGCCAGCATCTGTGTGATGCGCCCACCCATGGACGTGCCGTAGACCGCGGCCCGATCCACGCCGAGGTGGTCGAGCACGTCCGCGGCATCATCGGCGAAGCTCGCCGTCGACAGCTCCCCGAGCTCACCCCGGCTGCCGCCCGTTCCGCGATAGTCGAACGTGATCGTGCGGAAGTCCGCTTCGAAGTCCCCGCGCAGGTCATCCCACCACTCGTGCGAGTTCGACTGACCTTGCAGGAGGAGCAGGGCAGGAGCGTCCTCCGGCCCGCTGACCTGGATCTCGAGGGGGAATCCATCGCGCGCGCTGATCCTGTCCACCTGCATCGTCTCCACCCGTGTCCTCCTGCCCGCGCGCGCCTGGTCACCGCCTACGCTTGAGAAATGAAATCATTGCCGTTCCTCAATCCTGCCGCAGGATCGCCCGTGGTGCGCAATCCTGGGCGACCTGCCGTCATCGTGCCGACACAGGCGATCGATGCCGATGAGCTCGCCGCCGAATGCGCCGCGGCCGCTGCGACCGGAATCGTCGACGCCGTCGAATGGCGCATCGATCCGCTGCTCGTAGTCGCCTCCGGTTCCGCGCAAGGTGGCGTGCACAGGAGTGCGCACAGCCTCGCCGAGGCGGCCCTTCGTCTGCTTCCGAGTGCACTCACAGCGGAGCTGCCGATCCTCCTGACCGTCCGCACCTGTTTCGAGGGCGGGCAGGTGGAGATCACGGAGGATGATTACGCCGAGGTGGTGCGGGAACTCATCGCCGGGGTAGCCGGCAATGTGGACTCAGGCGTTCCCGTGGCCATTGACGTCGAGATCGATCGGGCCGAGTCGGGCTCCCTCATCGCCTCGGCGCGGGAAGCGGGCGTGCCCGTCGTCGCCTCACACCACAATTTCGAGTCCACGGACTCTGCCGAGCGCCTGCTGAAGACGTTCGCTGCGATGAGCGAGGCCGGAGCGCATGTGGCCAAGGTGGCGATGATGCCGCAGGCACCGGCCGATGTTCTGCGTCTCCTGGAGGCGACTGCCGCGGCGGATGCCTCGCTGCCGGTTCCCGTGCTTGGAATCTCGATGGGTTGCTTGGGGCGGACGAGCAGGATCATGGGCGCCGACTTCGGCAGCTGCGCCACATTCGCGCAGATCGGTCAGGCTTCGGCGCCGGGGCAGATCGAGGCATCGGTCCTCGCCGAGATCCTCGACCGCGTCGGACCTAGGTGTGGATGAGCGGCCTCAAAGTTCATACGCAGTGATCTTGATCAGGGCGTATGAATTTCTGACTCGCGTTTGCTGGCGGGCCGGGCTCAACCGGCAGATTACGTCGGGAAGCAGACGGCCCGCGAAGCATGAGCTTCGCGGGCCGCTTCTCTGCTGCAGAAGCAGCAGAAGGTCAGCCGAAGATCAGTCAGTGACCTCTTCGATCTGCTTGCGGAACTTCTTCGGCAGGGCCTCATCGCCGAAGTTGTTGCGCACGGTGTTCGCGGCGATGCGCTGAACCACGAGCTGAGCCACGGCCACACCTACACCGGAGACGATCGTCCAGGCCAGGGCCTCGGACATCGAGATCTCGTCATCGACGGGGTTCGACGGCGCCGGGCGCTTCGTCGACTTCTCCCACGCGAAGGTCAGGGTCTTGCGAGCGACGAATGCAGCTGCGATAGGCGCTCCCACGCCGATGATCTGCCAAGCGAGCTTTCCCATGCTCGTGTCCTTTCCTTTGAACATTGAGTCCCACCACTCTCACGAGCCGCGGGAACCTATTCCGTCGAAGTCAACACTAACGCAGGACGATGCGCGCGAGGCCACCCGAGATTGAACGAGGTCGAGAAAGTTCGCTCATTTCATACTTTTGGGGGATGTGCCGGGCAGACCGGGGGAGATAGCGTGAGAGCACGCTTCGATCGGGCAAGGGAAGGTCTGGGTCGAAACGTGAAGAGAAAGGCACACGATGCTGAGGAAGTGGAAGACGCGCGTCGTCACCGGACTGTTCGTCTGTGGCGCCCTCGGATTCCTGCTTGCGCTGCTGCCGGGAATGTCCGGCGTCTTCTGGCCGGTGTGGCTGATCAGCTGCGCCGCCTGCATCCTCGGGCTCGTTCTCGCCTTCACTCTCCCCTCGGCGAAACCCGCCGACGCTCTGCCCCGAGCCTGAGGGCTCGGGGCAGCGCATCCCCGAAGGCGCCCAGAGTCCGGCCACCCCGGGGCAGCGCATCCCCGAAGGCGCCTGCCGCTCACTCGGAGCCGGCGGCTCCCACGGCCTCACCGACCGCGAATGATCTCCTGGAACCTGTCAGTCAAAGTCTGATCGACTGAGATCGCGTTCCCGTCGAGTTCGCGCAGCGCGACCGCCGTGCGCATCGACGAGACGTACCAAGCCCCATCCGCCGCCTTGACGTCGTCGAGGCTCAGGTCGGCATATTCGGCACGCAGGCCCAGATCCTCCGCATGATCGAAGATCAGGCGCTGAGTCGTTCCCGACAGCAGACCCGCCTCCGGATTCGGCGTGAGGAGGCGGTCGCCTCGGCGGATGATGAGATTCGCGGTCGGTCCTTCGAGCACGATTCCGTCATGGGAGACGAACAGCGCCTCATCGGCGTCATTGGACGCGGCATAGCGGCCGGCGGCCTGATTGACCGCATACGACAGAGTCTTCGCGCCGATGAGCAGCCACGGAGCCTTGCTGCCGATATAGGCGTCGAAGCCGCGATCGAGGCTGACGGCGGTGACACCTTGCTCCCGAGCTGTACGGATGTGGTCGTCCACGGGCACGGGAAAGGCCCACCCGCGGCCTCGGTACTCTCCGTTCGCGTCCTGCTCCCCGCGGGAGAGCGCGTAGCGGATCCCGAACTCGGCATTTGCCGGATCGGCGGCGGCCACCTCGGCGATGAGGGAATCGATGACCCGATCCCACAGCCCTTGGTCGGGATCGGGCAGATCCAGCGCCGAGGCGGACGCGCGGAACCGGGTGAAGTGCCGTTCCCGCGACACCACGGTGGCACCGTGCGCACCCATGCTCACCAGCACGGTTTCGAAGATGCCGTCCCCGCGATGAGCGGAGAGATCAGTGACGGGTAGCTGGGCGGCACGCAGATCGGTGAGCTCGAACGTGCCGGTGGTGGGGTCGACGAGGATGAGCGGATCGGTCATGCGGTACCTCCGAAGAGCAGGCCGAGGGCGTAGGTCACGGCGGCGGCGCCGAAGCCGATGCCGAGTTGGCGCAGGGCGCGGGGGCCGGGCGATTTGCCGGAGAGCAGGCCGACGATGCCGCCGGTGAACAGCAGCGCGATGCCGACGAGGCCGGCGGACAGGAACACGGCGGGCAGCCCGGACATGCCGAAGATATAGGGCAGGATCGGGATGAGCGCGCCGGAGGAGAAGAAGCAGAAGCTCGACAGGGCGGCGCCGAGGCCGGTGCCCAGTTCGTCGCGGTCGACCTCGGAGTCGAGGTTCGGCAGCCTCGGTGCCTGTTTGTTCTTCGCCGCCGCGATCGTGCGGTTGGCGCGTGCCTCGGCCTCCCGGGCTTCCATTCCGCGGGCGCGGAAGACGAGGGCGAGCTCGTTGGCGTCGATGTTGAGATCGGCCAGAGCGTGCCGGGATTCGGGGTCGGGGGTGGAGGCGTCGAGGAGTTCGCGCTGGGAGCGCACCGAGATGTACTCGCCGGCTCCCATCGACAGGGCTCCGGCGAGCAGTCCGGAGACGCCGGTGAGCAGGATGACGGTGTTCGAGACTCCTGCCGCGCCGACGCCGAGGACGAGGGCGAGGTTCGAGACCAAGCCGTCGTTGGCGCCGAAGACGGCGGCACGGAAGTTCCCCGACAGGCGGGCGCGGGAACGGGCGGCCAGGGCACGGACCACCTCGGCGTGGATGCGTTCGTCGGCGGCCATCTCCGCCGAGGCGGCTTCTTCCTCGTCATACGGCGAACTCGTCTCGGATTGTTGAGCAAGGGCGAGGACGAACACGGAGCCGAACATGCGACCGAGGAACGCCAGGCAGCGGGTGACGAGATCGGCGGAACGGCGCTTCTGGGCGTGTTCGCCGAGGAGGGAGATCCAATGCTCCTGATGCCGGGATTCCGCTGCGGCGAGGCTGAGCAGGATCTCACGGTCCTCGCCCTTACGGCGTTCGGCGAGGTTGCGATACACCCGTTCCTCGAGCCGTTCGTTGGCGAGGTAGCGCTGCCAGCGGCGAATGGTCCGTCTGTCGGGGGAGGCGGGCGGAGTCCCTCCTGCGGAGTCATGGGTCGTCACTGGTCCAAGTCTAATCCGGTGGTGTGGTTGCGGCACGGGGTGGGGTGGGGGAGAGCGGTGGGAGCGACCGTCGGTGCGGACGCGGCGACCGCAGAGAATCCGCATGCGGACCGCAGGCAGTCCGCGCATGCGAAACCAATCAGTGACCGGTTGTTATCAATTCGTAACCTTAAAGCCGGCTGTGGTGCGTTAGATTAATGACCAATGTGAGTTGTGTCACCGTTTCGTTATAGAAGCATGTGATTCGTTACCAATGACGAGTCATAGCGAAGCGTCAGAATCGAGCTTCCCCGCAAGCGCAGCTGTAAAGAGGCCGACACCGGTATGGACGAGCAGTCATGCCGTGGCGGTCGCTTCCGGTGCGCCGTCATGTGCGATTCCTCTGGACACAGACAAAGGAGCGAAAGGAACTCCATGAAGTTGCGCACGAAGAGCTGGCTGGCGGTCACCGCCACGGCCGGACTGGTCCTCGGCGGGGTGAGCCCGACACTGGCGGCGGGCACCGCGGGACCGACTGAACACACCGATATGGGCGTCAACGGGGACGCCGTGATGGAGCATCTGCAGAAGATCTCCGATATCTCCACCTCGCACGCGGATGAAGGATTCCGTGCGCTGGGCACGCCCGGCTACGAAGAAGCCGTGGAATACGTCGAATCCACCCTCGAGGCGACCGGAGCGTTCGACGTGAAGCGTCAGGCCTTCGACGTCGAGAGCCAGGACTTCGGCACCGTCGACGTCAAGGTCAACGGAGAAGAGGTCAAGGTCACGACCGCCGAATACACCGAGGGTACGACCGAGCCTTTGACCGATCTGCCCGTCGTGTTGCCGGTCGATGACGACAACAGCGACCTTGCCGGCGGACAGCTCGGCTGCCAGGCGAGCGACTTCGATGACAGCGCCGAGGGCGCCCTCGTGCTCGTGTCCCGCGGCGAATGCGCCTTCGGCGACAAGACCAAGGCCGCCACCGAAGCCGGTGCCGCCGCCGTCATCATCTACAACAATGACAAAGAGAACCCCGACGAGGAGCTCAACGCCACTCTCGGCGAACGCATGGAGGGCAGTGCGCCGACCGTGACGGTCACCTACAACGTCGGCTCCGACCTCCTGAAGAAGGTCGAAGACGCAGGCGCGGAGGCCGGCGCAGAGACCGGCAGTCAGACGGACGCCGAGGCAGGACTCGGGCAAGGTGCCGACGAAGCCGATGAGGCCGAAGGAGGTCAGGCAGAGGCACAGGACGCCGCGGCCCTGACCGCCGACTTCACGCTCGAGACCGAATTCACCACGAAGGAGACGTGGAACGTCATCGCCGAGACCAAGGCCGGCGACCATGACAACGTCCAGATGTTCGGTGCCCACCTCGACGGCGTCGAAGAAGGCCCGGGCGCCAACGACAACGGCTCCGGATCTGCGGCACTCCTTGCTTCGGCCGAAGCGCTCGCCGAACAGCCGACCGAGGTCGACAACGCCATCCGCTTCGGCTGGTGGGGCGCAGAAGAGGTCGGACTCGTCGGGTCGACGGAGTACGTCGCAAGCCTCGACGATGCTGAGCTGAGCAAGGTCAAGTCGTACATGAACTTCGACATGATCGGCTCTGACAACTACATCGTCGGCACGCTCGACTCCGACGGCTCCGATGTGCCGATCCCCGACGGCGTCAACGTCCCCGAAGGCTCGGCCGAGCTCGAGAAGGTCTTCACCGACTACTTTGCCGACATCGACCAGCCCAACGTCGGCACCGACTTCTCCGGGCGCTCGGACTACCAGGCGTTCATCGACAACGGCATTCCGGCCAGCGGTCTGTTCTCCGGCGCCGACGGCACGAAGACCGCCGAGGAAGCCGAGATGTTCGGCGGCACCGTCGGTGCGAAGCACGACACGAACTACCACCAGGCCACGGACACGATCGAGAACGTGAGCAAGGAGTCCATCGACATCTTCGCTCCCGCCATCGGCTTCGCCGTCCACACGCTGGCCTATGACCTCACCGACGCGCCGACGGATCCTCCGACCGATCCGACGACTCCGCCCACGGATCCCACTGATCCGCCCACGGAGACGCCGACCGAGGCTCCTGATGAGCGAGCTCTGAGCATCGACCCGAAGACGATCGAGGCGCCGGACTTCGTCAGTGAGAAGGGCGTCCAGGTCGCGGCCACCGGCTGCACCGCCGACACCACGGCGACGATGACGGTGACCCCGAACAACGGGAAGATCGAGAAGTTCGAACAGACAGCCGAGGTCGGAGACGACGGCACCGCTCGATTCGGAGTCCGCGGACTCGATGCATCGATGGTCGACAGCTACATCGGAACCTACGATGTCACCGTCGACTGCGAAGGCGGAGACCCGCTGACCGGATCCTTCGAAGTTGTCGCCGAGGGTGACGGACCCGGAGCCGGTGACGGCGGCAACGGTGGCGGCGGAGGAGACCTGCCGCGCACCGGCAACGAAGCCCTGCCGCTGATCCTGTCGGCCGGAGCGCTCATCGCGCTCGGTCTGGCGATGACGCTGGGTTCGCGCCGGCGCCGCGGCTGAGCAGAGGAATCACACCGTCACCGAGGCGGAGCTTCGTCGAGATCTGATCGACGATGACGCGCCGTCTCGGTGAGGGGCACGAACTGCGCGGGCCGGTGACCGAGGAGGCCACCGGCCCGCGCAGTTGTGTCCGTGACCTGACTGGACCGGGGGAGTGGACTCCGACTTGGTGGAACTCCGGACTGAGACGATTCCGCTCAGTCGGCGGCGGTCTTCAGCTGACGCCCAACCCGTCAAGGGACAATGGTCTTCTGTGACTCCCAAACGCTTCTTCACCTTCTTCGCCATCGCCGAGACCGTGACCTGGACTCTGCTGCTGATCGGCATGTTCCTCAAGTACGTCACCCACACCACCGAGGTGGGGGTGCGGATCGGCGGAGGCATTCACGGCTTCATGTTCATCTGCTTCGTCATCGCCGTCATCGGCGTCGGCACCTCGCAGCAGTGGAGCAAACGCCGCATCGCCACGGGACTGGGATCGGCGATCATTCCCTACGCCACGATTCCCTTCGAACGTTCAGTGGAGAAGACCGGATCCCTCGAAGGCGACTGGGGTCTGGGTCGCAACGGCCGCACCCCGCAGACCTGGTTCGAGAAGCTCACCTCGTGGTGCATCCGCTTCCCGTGGGCGGCCATCGGCATCGGAGTCATCTTCGTCATCCTCGTCTTCTCGGGTCTGCTCATCGCCGGACCGCCATGGGAATGGGGCAAGTGAACTTGATCACTGCATCGGTGGTGTGAAGGAAGGCTTCCACCGCACGGTTGACGGTCAGGGTGGGCCGCCTCGGCGAGATTCTGCCTTTGAGCGCAAGGGTTTCCACCCTGTTGCGTGCCGGTGGGCTGGCCTAGGATGAAAGGGGCCGGCCGGCGATCGGTCGGTCGGCACATCCCACTGCGATGAAAGGCCCACTGATGGACCTGCTCTTCGGCGCCGGAGGAATCGGCGTCCTCGTGATCATCATCCTGATCGCGCTGTTCGTGATCCTGCGCTCCTACAAGATCGCCTCACCGTCCGAGGCGCTCATCATCACCGGTCGGAACGCCTCGGGCGCTTCGGGAACCGGTCGCATCGTCATCGGGGGTCGCTCGGTCGTCTATCCGATCGTGCAGAAGGCGTTCATCCTGTCGCTGTCCTCGCGGCAGATCTCCGTCGAGATCGACGGCATCTCCATCAACGGCATCGCCCTGCGTCTGCGCGGCGTCGCCCAGGTCAAGGTCGGCGGCACCGAGGATGATGTGCGCAAGGCCGCACAGCGCTTCCTCGACCAGCAGGACCAGATCGACCACTACTCGAAGGAGATCCTCTCCGGCACCCTGCGCGCCGTGGTCGGCACCCTCACCGTCGAGCAGATCATCCAGGACCGCGCTTCCTTCGCCGCGCAGGTGCAGGAAGAGTCCGCGCACTCGATGAACAACCAGGGCCTCATCATCGACACGTTCCAGATCTCGGCCGTCGAGGACGAAGGCAGCTACCTGCGCGACTGGGGTCGTCCGCAGGCCGCCGAAGTAGCGAAGAACGCCGCCATCGCCGAGGCGAACGCCGGCCGTGCTTCGGCCGTCGAGCAGGCGCAGCAGAACGAAGAGACCCAGAAGCAGCAGGCGCTCACCGATCAGGCGATCGCCGAACAACAGCAGCAGTTGGCGCGCTGCGCAGGGCCGCGCTGAAGGAAGAGGCCGATCAGCGACAGGCCACGGCAGACAACGCCGGCCCGCTGGCCGCAGCAGCCGAGAAGCAGAAGCTGCTGGAGAAAGACCGGATCGTGGCGAAGGAGGCCGCGGAGCTGCGCGCCGAACAGCTCGACGCCGAAGTGCGCAGACCTGCCGACGCTGAACGCTACCGGCAGCAAGCCGCGGCCGATGCCCGCGCATATGAGATCGAGGCGCAGGGCCGGGCCGAGGCCGCCGCCGAGCTCCACCGTCGGTCGAAGGACGCCGAGGCGATCCGCCTCGAAGGTGAAGCCGAGGCCGATGCGATTCGTGCCCGCGGTGAGGCCGAAGCCGAGGCGCTGCGTGCACAGGCCGAGGCCTACAAGCAGTTCAACGAAGCGGCCGTGCTGTCGAAGGTGCTCGAGGTGCTGCCCTCGGTCGCCGGGGAGCTGGTGGCGCCGTATGCGAACATCAAGGACCTCTCGATCGTGTCCACCGACGGCGAGTCGAAGCTCGCGAACTCCGTGTCGAACAACCTCTCGCAGGTCCTCGAGGTCGTGCGCGGAACGACCGGTGTCGACCTCACCGACCTCGTGGCCAAGGCGAAGCGCTCCGGTGGAGCCGGCTCGAGTGGTGATGGTTCGGGCGAACCCGGTGGAAACGGCGGTTCTGGCGAGCCCGGCAGGAACACGCCAGGTGGTTCGTCCGGGACGGGCCGCTCCTCGAGCGAGGTCGTCGACGGAGTCGTCGCTGACGATGCGTCTGCCAGGTCGCGATCGACAGGCACGGGATTCGATCCGAAGGCCTTCCTCGATGACAGCGGGGTCGACCTCGACCGGATCGGCGACGAGGTGAAGAAGGCCACCGGCTTCGACGTGCAGGCCTATATCGACGAGGCGAAGCGCCGCCTCGACGAGAGCGGTGCGAGCACGTCCAGGACGGATGCGGCAGACATCCCCGACAGCGATGAGCCCGGCGACGATCAGGACGACGACAGCAAGGGCACCCAGAGCTGACAGCCGCCCCGGATGAGGGGCGCCCACATCACGCAGCAGCGGCCGCCGAGGACATCCTCGGCGGCCGCTTCTTGCGTGGAGCGTGCCGCGGTGCCGACTGACCGAGCGACGATGTGCCCTGCGGGCGGGGTCCGGTGTGCTCCGGCTCTTCCTTCCGGCACATCGGATGCATAAACAAATGTGCATATGTTAATGTGTTGAGTCGAGGAGGTATCAATGGCTCACGATCATGCGCATGGTTCAGGTTCGCGGCGGCAGCTGCGGATCGTCTTCGGCATCGTCGCGACGATCTTCGTGTTTCAGCTCATCGGTTCGGTGGTCACGGGCAGTCTTGCGCTGCTCATCGACACCGGCCACAACGCCGTCGATCTCATCGGCATCGGCATCGCGCTCTTCGCGGCGAGCTTGATCAGCAAACCGACGGGCGGACAGAAGACCTGGGGGTTCCGCCGGGCGGAAGTACTCGCGGCCGGCGCCCAGGCGACTCTGCTGCTGGGGCTCGGCGTCTACAGCCTCATCGAAGGCATCCGGAGATTCTTCGTCCCGCCGGAGGTGCCCGGCCCGGGCCTGCTGCTCTTCGGTGCCATCGGCCTCGTCGGCAACCTCGTCTCCATCGTCATCCTCAGCTCCTCGAAGGAAGACTCCCTCAACCTCAAGGCCGCATTCCTCGAGGTCATCGCCGATGCACTCGGCTCGGTGGCCGTGGTCTTCGCCGCTCTGGCGATCTGGCTCTTCGGTTGGGAGCGCGCCGATGCGGTGGCTGCTCTGGTCATCGCGGCGCTCATCGTTCCCAGAGCGTTCGCCATCCTGCGCGAGACCGGATCGATCCTGCTCGAAGAGGCACCGAAGGAGCTCGACCTCGACAAGGTCCGCGAGCATCTCGAAGCGGTCGAGCATGTGCAGGAAGTCCACGACCTCCACATCACGCGCATCGACTCGAATCTGCCGGTGCTCACCGCTCATGTCGTTCTCGCGGATGAATGCTTCTATGACGGGCATGCTCCGCGCATCCTCAAGGCTCTGCAGGAATGCCTGACAGAGCACCACAAGATCGCGATCGAACACTCGACGTTCCAGTTCGACCGGGCGAAGGACGCCGCCGAGGAGACTCACACCCACGACTGAGGCGGCCCCGCCTGCCGGTCGGTGCCCGGTGAGGGGAGGGCCGCCTCGGCGAACCTTGTCCTACTGTCCGGGCAGGATCTCCACTGAATCCGTGCGGAAGCGTTCGAGCTTGGCCGGGTCGATGGAGACTCCGAAGCCGACGCCGGTGGGCACGTCGACCTTGCCGTCGTACATGACGATCTCCTCGGTGATGTCCTCGTGGAAGAACCGATTCGAGCCGGAGATGTCGCCGGGCAGGGTGAAGCCCGGCAGCGAGGCCAGCGCCGCATTCGCCGCCCGCCCCAGACCGGTTTCGACCATTCCGCCGTGCCAGACGGCGACGCCGTGGGCGGCGGCGAGATCGTGGATCTTCTTCGCCTCGATGAACCCGCCGACCCGTCCGGGCTTGATGTTGATCACCGAGGTGGCGCCGAGCATGATCGCGTCCGCGGCCGCCTCGGCGGAGACGATCGACTCGTCGAGGCACATCGGGGTGTCCATGAGCTTGGCGAGCTCGGCGTGCTGGCGGATGTCGGCCTCGCCGAGGGGCTGTTCGATGAGCAGGAGACCGTAGTCGTCGAGGCGGCGCAGGTGTGCGGCGTCGACGAGAGTGTAAGCGGCGTTCGCGTCGACCTGGAAGCCGAAGTCGTCGCCGAAGGCCTTGCGCACCGCGGCCACCGGGGCGATGTCCTTGCCGGGCTTGATCTTCAACTTGATCCGGGCATACCCCTCTTCGAGGTAGCCGCCGATGACCTTGACGGTCTCCTCGACGGAATCCTGGATGCCGACGGACACTCCTGAAGGCACGGAGTCGACCACTCCGCCCAGGTAGTCCTTGAATGACTGGTTGTTGAGCTTGAGCTGAGCCTCGATGACGGCCATCTCCAGAGCCGACTTCGCCATCGGGTGGCCGATGACATGACGCAGATGCCAGCCGACGGTCTCCGCGGTGAGATTCTCGACGTCGAAGAGCAGCGGTGCCAGCCAGCGGCGAGTGACATCGATGCCGGCGGCCACATATTCGGAGGAGTAGAGCGGAGAGATCATCGCCACGGACTCGCCCCACCCGGTGACCTCGCCCTGCGGGGTGTCGAAGACAGCCTCGACGAGGTAGCAGTCCTTCTCCGTCTCCCTCATGAACGAGGTCTCGAACGGGGTGACGAGGGGAATCGAGACTTGGTGGAGGGTGACTGACTTGAGTTTCATATGCCGGGCTCCTGCTTCGCAACGGGGCGGATGGGTCTTCGCTTCCACCTTATGCCAGCGTTCCGCAAAGAGGCGGCGAGTATCGCGAATCAGGTCCGGAAGAACCCTGGAGCGGCGGGCCGGCGATTGATAGTGTGAACAAAAGTCTTCCTGTCAGCAAGGGGGCCATCGTCGTGAATGACCACCTGCGCACTTTCACCGCGCGCAGACAGTCCTGGTTCGGCCTCAAGCTGCCGGTCAAAACCGCCCTCGCACAACCTGCGCTCCACCCTCTGCTGCGAACGATCGCGCCCCGGATCAGAGGGCTGAAGATCGGTCGCCTTCCCGCCCCCATCGAACTCACCGAGATCCGCGGACGAGCGGGCGGAGCCGACTTCATCCTCGTCGAGCCCTTCCGCTGCGAGATCGCCAAAGAGTTCTACTGGGGAAGGGGCCGACGCACCGAACCCGAAGACGCGTTCGCCCTCGACCTCATGGTCGCGCTCAGCGCCGATGCCGATGTCTTCCTCGACATCGGTGCCTACACCGGGGTCTTCACCATGGCCGTCCTCGCCGCGAACGAGAATGTGCGCGCCCACGTCTTCGAGATCATCCCCGCTGTGGTCGCGGGTGTGGAGAAGAACGTCGAACGCAACGGCTTCAACAGCCGCGTGACCGTCCACCCGACCGGGGTCGGCAGCCCCGACACCTGGATGAAGGTGCCCATCGGGGACGGGGGATCGGCACTGCCGTCGTTCTACTCCTCCGATATGCACTTCGATTCCGACGCCGAGGTGCGCTTCACTTCTCTCGACGCACTCCTGCCCGAGGTGCTGGCAGAGACGTCGGGACGCGATGCGCAGTCCCACGCCGGGGAAGGTGTTCCCGACGTTTCAGGTCGGGGCGAGGCACCGCGCGTGACGGTGAAGATCGACGTCGAAGGCGGTGAGAACGATGTCTTCGCTCACGGGCAGGACTTCCTCGCCGCGCTGCACCCGGACATCCTCTGCGAAGTCCTCGATGACCGCGCGAAACCACGCGAACTCATGGGCCACCTCGGCGAGCACGGCTACCACTACTACCTCGTCGGCGAAGATCGACTAAACGCGCGGACGACGATCCGCCCGGATCCTCACCTGCGCGACTGGCTGTTCACGCTGAAGTCACCGGATCAGATGCGCGCGGCGGGCTACCCGGTCGACTGAAGCCCTGCTGCCGACAGTTAACTGTGCGCCGATTGCACATTTTCGGCTCGAAACTGGCAATCTGCGCACACTTAACTGCGTAGGGGAGGCCCCGGCGCACTGGCAGCGGGACTGGTCGGCGGCAGCGAAAGGAAGCCGCCCGACCCGCTTCAGCCCTGCAGCTGATCGGCGATGAGAGCGGCCAGCAGAGCGGTGCGCGGGGCGATCTCGTCGATGACGGCGTGTTCGTGTTCGGCGTGCGCCCCATCGCCGACGGCACCGAGACCGTCGAGAGTGGCAATGCCGTCACCGGCAGTGAAGTTCCCGTCCGAGGCACCGCCCACAGACACTCCCTGCGGCGCGGGCAGCCCGAGTTCGCCGGCGAGAGCCGTCGCCCTGTCGAAGAGCGCAGCCGACTGCTCAGGTTCGAACGGAGGCCGGTTGATTCCACCGAGCACCTCCGTCGTCGAGCCCTCCACCTGCGGCTTCGCAGCCAACTCACGGATCTGCGCATCCACGCGTTCGAGTTCGGCGGCGGTGCGGGCGCGCACATCGATGTCCACCCGCGCCTCGGCCGGCACAGTGTTCGACGTGGTCCCCGCGCTGATCACGGTCGGCACCACCGTCGTCCCGGCCGCGGCATCGGCCAGGTCGGCCACCAACGGCAGAGTCAGAGCCAGGGCCATTCCCGCGTTGATGCCCTTCTCCGGTTCGAGACCCGCGTGCGAGGCCTTGCCGGTGAACTTCAGGACGTAGTTGCTCGTGCCCTTCCGCTCGAGTTTGAGCGCCCCGCCGGCGCTCGCCTCCATGACGAACACGGCCTTCGCCTCGGCCGCCTCGGCGCGGATGAGGTCCGACGAGGACACGGATCCGATCTCCTCATCACCGGTGACGAGGATCGACAGACCGTCCAGCCCGCCCTCGCCGAGGTGGTCGGCCACCATCGCGGTCGCGTGTACGCTCATGATCGCCCCGGTGAGCATGTCGAAGCTGCCGGGACCGCGGAGGATCCCATCATCGGTGGAGAAGGGGATGCGCTCGAGGGTGCCGTGCGGCCACACCGTGTCCTGGTGGTTGAGCAGGACGACGCGGGCCGGTCCGGTGCCGAAGCGCAGACGCAGGTGGGCGGTGCCGTCGACCTCGAGCAGTTCCGCCTCGGCACCGAGGCGGTCCCCCAGGAGCGCGGCGAAGTCCCGTGCTCCTGCGGCCACGGCGGCCTTGTCGTGCGAGGGGGTTTCGAGGGAGATGACCCGTTCGATGTCGGCGAGCATGTCGGGCAGACGTCGCTTCGCCTGTTCGACGAAGTCAGCGGGCAGGGGTGCAGATGATGTGGTCGAAGTCATAGGGCGAGTCTACGGAAGGTCGATTGCCGGCATCGCAGGTGTCCGGATGGTGCCTGTGGACGGCGGCCGCGCACAAACCCAGCTGTCTGTGGTTTGCTAGTCCTATGGGTGAGGCAGTCAGCTCGAAGCGGTACACGCCGGAGGAACGCACACTGTATCGGGAGAAGCTCGCGGAGAACCTCGAGCTCTTCGATACCTACCTTCGTCATGCGGATTTCAAATCGGCGGGCACGATCGGGCTCGAACTCGAGCTCAACCTCGTCGGCGAGGGCAATCAGCCGAGCCTGCGGAACAAGGAGGTGCTCGATCGCCTCGATGACGAATACCAGTCCGAGATCGGAGGGTTCAACCTCGAACTCAACCATCCCGTGCTCCAGGTGGCCGGGCGGGGGCTGAAGACCCTCGAAGCCGGTGTCGCCCACCGCTTGGAGAAAGCGCAGAAGGCCGCCGAGGAGGACGGACTCAAGGTCGTGTCGATCGGCACCCTGCCGACCCTGACCACCGAATTCCTCACCGACGAGAAGTGGATGACCGAGGAGAACCGCTACGAGGCGCTGAGCAACTCGGTCATCGACGCCCGCGGCGAGTATGTCCGCATCGAACTCGGCCGTGAAGAGCGGTACAAGGCGGAGTTCTCCGACATCGCTCCGGAGTCCTCCTGCACGTCGATGCAGCTGCACCTGCAGGTGGCGCCGAACCGGTTCGCCGACGCGTGGAACGCCTCGCAGGCGATCGCCGGGGCGCAGGTGGCGATGGCAGCGAACTCACCGCTGTTCGTCGGCCGCAAGCTGTGGCACGAATCCCGGATCCCGATCTTCGCGCAGTCCATCGACACCCGCACACCCGAACTCGTCAACCAGGGCGTGCGTCCGCGCGTATGGTTCGGCGAACGGTGGATCACCAGCGTCTTCGACCTCTTCGAGGAGAACGTCCGCTACTTCCCGCCGCTGCTGCCCGAGATCAAGGACTTCGTCGAATTCCGTGCCGCCGACGCTCCGAAGCTCTTCGAACTCAATCTGCACAACGGCACGGTGTGGCGTTGGAACCGTCCCATCTACAACTCCGGTGACGGAGGCGCACACATCCGTGTCGAGAACCGACTGCTGCCGGCCGGTCCGACCCCGGTCGACATGGTCGCCGACGCCGCCTTCTACTACGGCCTGGCCGAGTTCCTCGTCGGGGAGAACCGTCCCGTGTGGTCGCGGATGTCATTCGCCGAGGCGGAGGAGAACTTCAACGCCTGCGCCAAAGACGGGATCGAGGCCCGGGTGACCTGGCCGAAGATCGGACGCATCGGCGTGGCCGACCTCGTCACCGATGTGCTCGCACCGCAGGCCAGGCGCGGACTCTCACGCCTGAATATCGACAAGGACGTCATCGACGAATACATGTCGATCATCGAAGGCCGTGCCGAAAGCCGCGTCAACGGTGCGACCTGGCAGCTGAAGGCTCTCGAGAGCCTCGCGCCCGGCAGCCGCCAGGACTCACCCGAACGCGCCGAGGGCATCACAGCGATGATGGATGCCTATCTCGCGAACCAGGCGACCGGGAAGCCCGTCCACACCTGGGAGATCCCCACCCGCTGAGGCTGACTTCTCCTCACGGGGCAGGCGACGAGACTCAGAGGCGTTCGACCTCGACGAAGACGACGTCGGCGCTGCCTCCGGGGTTCGAGACCTCGTGCTCGGACCCTGCCGGGCGTGTGTAGGAGACTCCGGCCTCGAGTTCGGCGCGGATCTCGGTGCCGTCCGAATTGCGCACGAGCATCGTGCCCGTGACCATCGGCACGACGACGTACTCGTACTCGTGCTTGTGCATCGGGATGACGCCATCGGGGCGGATCGTCCACTTCGTCACTCGGAAGACGCCGTTGTCGAGCTGGACCTCGCCGGTCGAACCGGTGTCTGCTGCATTGCCTTCGGTCATGGTGATCTCCTTCGATACGCGAGCGGCTCCCGTGGAATCGAGCGGAAGCCGGGACGGACCAGACGCACTCACTGTATCGTCCTGTGCGGACTCGACTTGAACCGATCCACCCGGGCTAGCATGAGTGATATGCGATACCCACTTGCTGACATCGACAACGTCGACGATGACATCCGCGCCCAGATCCTCGAGGTCGCCGAGAAGTCGGGCTTCGTGCCCAATGTCTTCCTCGCCCTGGCCCGCCGACCGGACGAATTCCGCGCCTTCTTCGCCTACTACGACGCGCTCATGGAGAAGGAGACGGGGAACCTGACCAAGGCCGATCGGGAGATGATCGTCGTGGCCACCTCGGCGATCAATCACTGCCTCTACTGCGTCGTCGCGCACGGAGCGATGCTGCGGATCTTCCAGAAGGACGCGCTCATCGCCGATGTCATCGCCACGAACTACCGCCAAGCCGATATCAGCCCACGTCAGATGGCCATGCTCGACTTCGCCGTCAAGGTCTGCGAAGAGCCATGGGCCGTGGGCGACGCCGACCACCAGAAGCTTGCCGACCACGGATTCGACGCCGAAGACGCCTGGGACATCGCCGCGATCACCGGCTTCTTCGGCCTGTCCAACCGCATGGCCCACATCTCCGGAATGCTCCCGAACCCGGAATTCTACACCCTCGGCCGCCTCCCGCGTGAGAAGAAGTGAACCGATGACCTCATCCACCCCCGCCGAGGCGGGCCCCGCCACCCGCGCCTCCGCCGTTTCCGGTCCGGCCGCCTCCGCCGAAACCATCCCGGCCGCCTCCGCCCGATCCGGGCTCGTCAGACCCTTCGCCGCGATGGGCATCGTCGCCACCGTCGGGCAGATGCAGCGCGCCGGTCGTGACACCATCGCCATGTGCCTGGGAGAACCGACCCAGGGCGCGCCCAGTCCTGTGCTCGCCCGCGCCGCCGAGGTCATGAACGACGGCACTGGACTCGGATACTCGCCGATCTTCGGCATCCCCGAACTGCGCGAAGCCATCGCCTCCCACTACCGCGATTGGTACGGACTCGACATCGCGCCCGACCGCATCGCCGTGACGACCGGGTCCTCAGGCGCCTTCCAGACGACGTTCCTCACCTGCTTCGACGTCGGTGACCGGGTGGCCCTGGCCCGACCCGGATACGGGGCATACAAGAACATCCTCGCGGCACTCGGCTGCGAGGTCGTCGAACTCGACTGCGGTGCCGACGAAGGGTTCCAGCCCACCGTCGACCTCTTGGCCGCCGCCCATGCTGAGGCCCCGCTCAAGGGGCTCATGCTCGCCTCACCCGCGAACCCGACGGGCACGATGATCGGCCCCGAGGCGCTCGGCCGCCTCGTTGAGTGGTGCCGGGACAACGGGGTGCAGGTGATCTCCGATGAGATCTACCACGGCATCAGCTATATCGGCACCCGCGGCGAATGCGCACTCGCCCACGACGACTCGGCCGTCGTCATCTCCTCGTTCTCCAAATACTGGGGCATGACCGGGTGGCGACTCGGCTGGGCGATCCTGCCCGAAGCGCTCGTCGCCCCGGCTCAGAACGTCACCGGCAACCTCTCCCTGTGCGCCCCGGTCCCGGCGCAGTACGCGGCGGTCGCGGCCTTTGCGGACGAGTCCTATGCCGAATGCGAGGCCGCAGTGGCTTCGTTCGCCGGTGCCCGCGAACACGTCCTGGGCGCCCGCGCGGACCTCGGCTTCGGCGAGATGGCCCCACCCGACGGCGCCTTCTATATGTACGCCAGAATCGACGACATTCTCGACCGCGCGGGAATTGCCACGGCCGGCCAGTGGTGCGCGCAGGTGCTCGAGGCCACCGGCGTCGCGCTCGCCCCCGGTGACGACTTCGACTCCGTCGCCGGCTCTCGTTCGGTGCGCCTGTCGCTGGCCGTCGGAGCGGACCGTACGGCCGAAGCCATCGACCGCATCCTCGACTTCATGGGATGAGCCCTGAACGTCGTGAGCTGAGTCCCGGCGAGGGGGTCCGATGAGCGCCGAGGATGTGCGGGCGGGAGGGCCGCCTCCCGCGGGCAAGGCCCTGCCGGTGCTCGGCATCATTCTGGCCGCCGTCCTGCTCGGATCGGCCGGACTGTTCGTCATCCTCGCCGAGGCGACCGCCCCCACCGCCGCCTTCCTGCGGTGCTGGTTAGCGGTCATTGTGCTCGCCCCGTTAGCGGTGCTCGAGCTGCGGCGGCACGGCCGTTTCCCGCCGAAGGCGATCCTCATCGCCGCGGTCTCGGGAGCGGCACTCGGCATCGACTATGTGCTGTGGGCGCAGAGTGTGCTCGATGCCGGGCTGGGCGTGTCCACGGTCCTCATCAGCGTGCAGGTGATCGTGTTCCCGGCGCTGGTGTGGGCGTTCGGCGGTTCCCGGCCGGGATGGCTGTTCATCGGGTGCGTGCCGATCATGATCATCGGCATGCTGCTGACCGGGGGAGTGTTCGGTGCCGACGAGACGGCGGCGAATCCGACGCGGGGAGCGATCTTCGGGGTCCTGTCCGGTGTGCTCTACGGCGTGTACATCTTCGGCATCCACCACAGCCGGAAGGTCGCCGGAGACTTCGTCGTCGCCCCGGTCCAGGTGGGCACGATCGCGGCCGGTGTGATGACTGCGGTTGCCGGGCTGACCCTCGGCGGCCTCGACTTCGACCTCGGCTGGGCCGGTTGGGGCTGGATGATCGCCCTGGCCGTCTGCGGTCAGGCGCTGTCGTGGGTGCTGCTGAGCATTTCGAGTCCGCTGGTGCCGGTGCCGATGACCGCGGCGCTCATGCTGCTTCAACCGCTGTCCGCAGTGGTGCTCGGATCCCTCATCGCCGGGGAACGGCTGCAGGCGGGACAGTGGATCGGTGCCGTCCTCGTGGCCCTCATCGTCTGGGTCGTCGGTGGGGGACCCGAAGCGCTCACACGTCGTCGACGTCGGTAGGGGTGGGCTGCCTCGGCGAGAGATTCGCTGCGGTGGGCTGGGAACGGTGGGCCGCCTCGGCGAAGGAATCGCTGCGGAAGCAGCGCCCCGGGTGGAACTCAGTGTTCGTGGGCCTCGATCGTGTGGGCGATGGCGTCGACGATGATGTGGGCGACGTGGTCGTCCTTGAGCGAATAGTAGGCTTCGCGGCCGATCCGATTGACGCCGACGAGGTGGAGCCCGCGGAGGAACTTCAGGTGCTGGGACACCAGTGGCTGGGACAGTCCGGTCGCCTCGACGATGTGCGTGACCGTGGCCTCGCCGTGGGTGAGGACGAGCAGCATCTTCAGCCGGGAGGGTGTGCCGAGTGCCTTGAAGAGGTCGGCGGTCTCGGTGATGGCTTCGAGATGGTCCTCGGGGTTGAGCAGGAGCTGCTCGACATCGTCACTGACGGGGACGGAATCGGGAACGGAAGCCATGAGTGCAGATTACCGGACAACCGGCGTGGTCATGCGATATCAGGCACAGTGGGGTGGTTGCGCCTGTCGCGGGGTTCGGGCGGTCGGGGCTGCCAGCGCCTCAGTCGAGCGCTTCGACGTCGGCCTGCGAGCCGAGGAGGTCATCGGCCAAGGACTCCCACTGACCGTAGGCGTCCGGAAGTGCCGACCGCTGCACGGACTGCGCGGCTTCGGTCGGTGACATCGAATCCCAGCCGTCGATCTGGTTGAGGCCGGGGTTCTCGACCTCGGGGTTGATCCCGTAGAACGCCTTGGCCGCGTAGATCGGATCGGTGAGCTGATGGGGCTCGCCCCAGCCTTGTGAAGGACGCTGCTGGAACAGGCCGACCGAATCACGGTCGCCGGAGTCCAGATTGCGCAGCGAGGACTCCTGCAGCGCCGTCATGAGGGCGATCCTGATCGCATGGTCGTCGAAGTTGCCGCCGCGGCCGACGCCGATGATGAGCCGAGCGTTGTCGATCTGCTGCTGGCTGAGCTGGTTGACCGAAGCCATCTGCATCTGCCTGATCTTCGTGGAACCGAACGAAATGGGGGAATTGAGGATGATGACGGCGCCCACGACCAGTGCCATCACTGCTGCCCCGAGCCCGATGAGGGCACCAGTGAGCATGGACCGGCGGCCCTTGCGAGATGAGGTCAGACGAGGCATGAATATAACGATAATGCAACAAACTTAAGTGTGCATGGGGCAACGCCGAGGTTTTTATCACAGGAAGGTCACGGCCGAGAGGCGGCGAGGGTGCGAGCGGAGCCGAGTGCGGGCTCGTCTCGGACGGCCCCGCACAGCTTAGGCTTGAACCATGGTGAGAATCGTTCGGCGCAACAACCGCCCACCCCTGATGACCTGCCTCATCGTGGTCTTCTCCTTCATCGCCGTCGGCATCCTGACCGTTGCCGGCATCCTCGTCGCCGTCATCTTCCTGTCCTCGGAATCATCGTCGACAGATTCATCGCCGACCTCGGACTCCTCGTCGGTCGGTTCCTCATCCTCCGATTCCGACGCGGACGGCGCCCCCGGTCCGAGCACCACTGCCCCGGTGTCCGGAGGCTGGTCGAGCGGAGGCTGATTCGTTCGCAGCGGTCGGGCCGGTTGAGTCACGGCAGAGGTCGAATACAGCATCGACGCCGGTCTCGGGCCGAATCAGCCGCGGTCGTCCCGCGGAATCACCGGCTGGCGGAGGATCGTGCGCAGCTTCTCCGGCGCTGTGCGGCGAACGTCGCTGAGGTAGATCTCGTGGTGCTTCCCAG
Source organism: Brevibacterium sp. H602 (assembly GCF_051172395.1). Lineage (NCBI taxonomy): Bacteria > Bacillati > Actinomycetota > Actinomycetes > Micrococcales > Brevibacteriaceae > Brevibacterium > Brevibacterium sp. H602. The sequence goes on from NZ_JBPIZD010000014.1 coordinate 57,390, forward strand.
TCATCGTCATCCCTGCGTCGGGAATGACATCGGCGTGCATGTGTTCGAGGACCGGCCCTTCCTCGTCGAAGGGGCCGATATGCAGGGTCTGGACGCACGTGCCCTCCCGCAGGGACTCGAACCGGATCTCGCCGAGGCGGGGCGCCGATCCCTTCGCCCGGACCGTGTCGATGACGCCGTCGACGTGGCCTGCGTCCAACCAGTCCGGGACGAACAGCATCAGCGTGAAGTCCCACGCTGACTTGTCCCGGGCGCTCGTGAACGCCGCCATATCATCGGCCCACCACAGCCCCTCGAGCGGAGGCACGACATAGTCGCGGCCGAGTTCGAGCTTGCTGAAGAACTTCAGCCCATAGGCGAGCGGATAGAGGCTCGTCAGCGCCGATGCGAAATCCGGCGAGGTGTTCGGGTCCCCGTGGCCATCGATCATGAGGTACCGCGATTCCGGCACCTCGATGAGGTCGAATCGCCCCTGCTTCGCGCGGAGACTCGGCAGCGATCTCTTGAAATCGATCTTGTCCATTCGAGGCTCCGCTCCAGGGGTGGGAATGAGATGAGTCTGATCCGCTTGACCTTGACACGATGTCAGGGTCTTCACTGGGTGGCAAGGAGGTGGAGACCATGACACATCCACACAAGCACCACCAGGCCTCCGAACCGGAGATTTCGACTGGTACCGGCCGTCGGAACGACACCGGCGACCCCATGATCGACGCGCTGAGTGCGTCGAACCCGCAGCAGCGCCTGCAGGCGGCGATGGCGATCGGCACCCGGGCCGAGCCCCGTGACCTCGACGTGCTCATCGCCCGGTGCCGCATCGAACCGGACTTCTTCGTCCGCGACATGCTCACCTGGGCACTCACTCGCCTGCCTTCCGACGACACCGTTCCCCGCCTCGTAGCCGAACTCGACTCGCCGCTGCCGCAGGCGATCAGCCAATCCCTGCACACCCTGTCGAAGATCGGTGACGTCCGCGCCTGGCCGGCCATGGACCCGGCCCGGATCGGCACCGCCCTCATCGCCCATGCCGACACCGAGGTGGCCCGCAGTGCGTGGAGAGCCGCCGTTGCTCTGGTGCCCGGTCAAAGTCGCGAGGAACTGGCATCCGCCCTGGTGACACAGTTGGGGCGAGGGGATCTCGAGATGCAGAAGAGCCTCAGCCGAGCGCTTGTGGCACTCGGCGAGGATCTCGTGTCAGTGGTCGATGAGAGGCTTCATGCAGAGGACGACACAGTGCGGGCTCACGCCATGGCGACTCGGGACATGTTTGATGACCCGGATGCCGGCTTCGCCCACGCCTTGGACGCAGCCAAGCGGGTGGTCGCACTGGGGTCCGAGGCCACGGTCTAAATCGGCACAGGGAAGGTCCGGTCGTGCGTGTGCCGACGGGTGGGGCAAGCCCGTCGGCACACGGCCGAGGTCTCGGATCCCTTCCTTCAGCGCGCGGTTCCAGCACCTGTGCGAAATCCGCCTGCGACCGTTGAGTGACGTCCGAAAGGTCCCAGGCAGCGAAGAACTTCGGAGCAATGCACCCGGAGGGCCGCGATTGCGGCATAGAGTGGCTGACAGCAGAGAAGAGGTGGCAATGCTCATCGGCGAAGTGGCCCGGCGCTCCGGTGTGAGCGCGCGCATGCTGCGCCACTACGAATCGTTGGGCCTCGTCTCGCCCACCCAGCGGACGCCCGGCGGCTATCGGGAGTACTCCGACTCCGACATCGGTCGCATCTTCCACATCGAGGGTCTGCGCAAACTCGGGATGTCTCTGACCGAAGTCGGTCGGGTGCTGTCCGAACCGGACTTCGCCCCCGGCAGGGTGCTCGGGGACCTCATCGACCAGGCACGTGAGCGGATCGCGGCCGAGCAGCGTCTGCTCGACCACCTTCAGTCCGTCGCTCGGCTCGGCCGAGCCGACGGCGAGTCTCTCCTGTACACCATTGATCTCATGCGTTCTCTCGAATCCGACGACGTCATCCAGCGGCACAAGGCCGCACTCGGCGGCGGAGTCGACGGAGGAATGCCGATCGAGACCTTGGCACAGGCGGTCCTGCAGGAGACCGTGCTCAACGCGGCCGGGGCCATGCGGTGGGCGCTCGCCCAAGCAGGTGCCGAGGCCGTGCCTCATGTTGTGGTCGGAATGGACGACACATCGGCCCAAGTGCGTCGCAATGCACTCCTTGCCCTCGACGAGATTCGCAGAACCACACCGGATGAGAAACTCGACTCACGCTCGACATCGATGATCCGGCAGGCGCTGGACCAGGGACTCGACGATGTCGACCCTGATATCCGCAGCATCGCCGCGCTCACCCTCGGCCGCTCAGGTGATGAGAAGGCCGTGCCCGTGCTGCTCGACATGGCGATGAACGGACCGAAGGACATCGAGGCGGCAGAGACCCTCGGCTCCATCGTCGACGCGACCGGACCGACTGCCGTCATCAGCGAACGGATCCTCACCGAACTGCACCGACAAGCGGACTCGAACGATCCACAGATACGGTTCCGGGTGCTCCAAGTCCTCCTCGAGATCCCCGGCGACCGCAGCAGTGACCTCATCGCCGAGCTCAGCGACGATGACAGCCCGGAACTCGCGGCCACCGCGCTCGCCGCACTCGACCGACGCCGGCGGGACGTCGGGTCTTCCTCATTCCGGCGGCTGAGCTCGGATCATTAAACTGGCCCTCATGACAACGGGCGGGACGACGGACGGAACGGATGCGGCCGGTGCGGCGGTCGGGCAGAAGCGGCGGCTGAGGCAGCCGTTCGTCTATCGGCGACACCACTTCACGCCCACCGGGGTGCTCGACTACCTGTTCTTCCTCTTCGCCGGAGCGGCCTCGACCTGGCTGGCGCTGCTCATCCTGCTCAAGGGATTCAGCCTCGGCTGGTGGCAGGTGCTCACGCTGCTCGTGTTCTGGGGAGTCGTGTCCTATCTGGCTCTGCCCAGACTGCACCGCATCCTGTCCCAGATCTATGTGCCGAACTACTTCATCGGCCGCACTCGCACCTCTGACGGTCTGCTCGGCGATCCGGTCAACCTCGCCTGGCGTGGTGAAGAAGCGCAGATCCATCACGCGATGCGCGAAGCAGGATGGATCCTCGCCGACAGCATCACTCCCGCATCGACGTGGGAGATCATCCGTTCGACAGTGACGAAGCGCAGCTACCCGCAGGCGCCGGTGTCCCCGCTGCTGCTGTTCGGTCGCCGTCAGGACTTCGCCTACCAGCAGGAAGTCGACGGAGATCCGGGCCAGCGGCACCATGTGCGGTTCTGGAAATGCCCGCACGGATGGCTGCTGCCCGGCGGGCACCAGGCCGATTGGCTGGCCGCCGGAACCTATGACAAAGCCGTCGGCATCTCCCTGTTCACCCTCCAGTTCACCCACAAGATCGAAGAGAATACCGACGTCGAACGCGACCACATCGTCGATACCGTCACCGGCGCCGACGACGTGATCGCCGTTGATCGGATCAAGGACTTCTCCACGGGATACCACTCCCGCAACGGCGGCGGCGATGCGATCGTCACCGACGGGCACCTGCCGATCGTCGACGTCACCGAGGTGGTCACCGACGAAGCCGATCATCCCGAACGTCTGGAACTGGCCCTCGACGCCACCCGCATCTACTCCGAAGCACACAGTGTGTCCGAAGTGACGAAGACGCTGTGGCGACAGCGGCCGCTGCAGACCGTCGTCGGAGCGGTCCTCGTGCTCGTCCTGCTGCTCTTCCAGGCGTGGGATGTGATCAGCATGCTCCTCGACTGGAACGGACTGCGGTCCGAAGTCGTCGGCTACAGCTCGGACATAGCGGCCGTCAGCGATGACACGGCCACGCGCATCGTCGCGGGAGTGCTCGTCGGCGTCAGCCTCCTCATCGGGTGTCTGCAGGTCATCGCCTCGACTGCGGTGTTCCGTGGCAGCAACCGGGCCAGGCTGTGGATCCTCACGCTCTCGACGATCTCCGTGATCGTGTCGATGACGAACTACTTCACCGGAGACCGCGACCTCGCGACGAACATGTACGCGCTGACGACCATCGCCATGCAGGTGGCGGTGCTGCTGGCGCTGTCGAGCGACTCCTCCCGGATGTTCACCCGCTTCAGCACGGCAGCCTTGCGAGCCGAGCGACAGGACCGCGGACTCGAGGACTGACGCGGAGGGTCCGTGTATTCTGACCGTGTCCGATCCACTCCGCACTTCAGCTCGACGCCGAGGCTGGACCACACACGAAGGCAGGACTTCATGACCGAACAGACCCCCGATGCTTCCGTCTTTGATTCGATCGACCCGGTCCTCAAGGTGGTCACGGCCGAGATCGAGATCTCAGCCCCCGCCGAGGCGGTCTTCGAACTCATCGCCGACCCGCAGCGACAGCCGGAATGGGACGGCAATGACAACCTCGGCTCGGCCGTTGAAGGCCAGCGAGTGCGCGGGACCGGCGGCTCGTTCGTCACGACTCTGACCAAGGGTGTGGACCGGGAGAACCACATCGTCGACTTCGCCGAGGGCAGGCTCATCGCCTGGAATCCCTCCGAGGTGGGTGGAGAGCCGTTCGGTCAGAAGTGGGTGTGGGAGATCGAACCGACCGGAGACGACTCGGTCCTGGTTCGGCACACCTATGACTGGACCGAGCTGCGCGATCCGAAGCGTCTGTCGCGGGCGCAGTCGACGACCGCGGCGAATCTGCTCGCTTCACTCAAGAGACTCAAACAGCTCGCCGAAGGCTGAGTTCAGGCGCCTGACAGACAGCCGCGGCCGAGGTCTGACTGCTCACCGCATCCGAGTGCCCGTCTCGCCGGGACAGCAGTCCGGTCAGAACAGACGGATGGAGACACTCACTTCGGCCAGGCGTCGGCCAAGCGGGTGAGCAGCGAGGCCAGCTGCGCTCGTTCGTCCTCGGTGAATGTGCTCAGAGCCTGATCGACGTTCTCACGCTGAGCGCCGCGGAACCTGTTGGTGATCGCGCGTCCCTTGTCCGTCAGCGCGATGAGGGTTCGCCGGGCATCTTCCGGGTCGGCCTCGCGGCGCAGGAGGCCGAGCTCGACGCCTTGGGACACGAGCCTGGACGCACGCGGCTGATCGACGCCGATCGCATCGCCGAGCGCGCTGACTCCCAGCGCCGTGCCCGCCTGGACGAGGGAGACCAGCAGGCGGATGAGCGCACGCCCGCGACCGTGCGCAGCGAACGGCCCACCGGGATGACGCTTGCCGCCGAAAGGGAAGTCGTCTGAGTTCCGACCGCCACCGAATCCACCGCGGTCTCCGAAGCCTCCGCGTTCACCGAAGCCGCCGCGCTCGCCAGGGCTGCCGTGCTCACCGAACCCTCCGAAAGGGCCGAATCCGCGCGGGCCGCCGGGCCCGCGCCGCCACTGCAGGCGGGTGAGCGCCTCGGCGATCGCCTGAATGTCATCGTTCGTGCTCATGATTCGATTTTACATGCCACTTGACATGCAACCGAATTGCATGTCATTCTGCATATACATGTCAGATGACAACTAAGGAGATGACATGACTGCACACAATGACTTCAATGACGACAACAACGACTTCACCACCCCGACCGGAGGAGCCGGCGCAACAGGTGCCGATGATCGGAAGGACTCGCCGAACACCGACGAGAACACCGCCGCCGCCAACGCCTCGAGCCTCGGCTCCGACCGCGAACAGCCGGGCGAAGCGGACCAGACCGAGGCGACGGAGAATGATTCGGTCGCAGGCACTGAGCCCGTGAACGACACCGATTCCGGTGACGACAAGGGTGATGACACCGACGCCGATCTGCCGCAGCTGCTGCGCGAGTTCAGCCACGTGCTGCGCCGCGAATTCCGTGCGGCCGCCGCCGACTCCGGATTCGACCCCCGCGACTTCGGAAGCATGCGGCGGGGACGCCGCCGCTGGGACGCCGATGAGGTGGTCGCCGACGGCGCCGCCTACCCGGAAGAGCCCGTGACCTACGGCCCTCCGCGCGGCCGGGGCGGATGGGGACCGTCGAAGAACATCGATCCCGAAGAGCTGCGCCAGCGCTTCCGCGATATGCGCGACGGAGTCGGCGATCGCATCGAAGAGGTGCTCACCTCGGAAGAATTCGAGAATCTCAAGGCCTCGCTGTCGAAGATCGTCGACAACTTCGGTCCCGACCGCTGCGGTGACGACTCGGACCGCCACGACGGACCGCACGACCGCGAACACCCCCACGACCATGACGATCACCGAGGCGGCCCTGACCGTCACGGGACCCATGGGCCCCGGGGTGGGAACGGCGACCGCGACCGCCGTCGCGGAGGAGGCCGCGGACGGCGCGGATTCGGCCCGAACTTCGGTCCCGGCTTCGGTCCGGGCCGACGAGGATTCGACCCCTTCGGTTGGGCCGATGAGCGCCGCAGCCGCGAGCAGGAGGTCCAAGAGGCCTTCGAGCGCGGTTTCGCCGCGGGCTTCGAGCAGGGTCGCAACTCGTAGTCGAAAAGGCCGGTCCTCCTGTTGATCCCGCATGCGCGGTGAGCAGAGTGCGGCTCCGGTCACCCGCGAACGCGATGTCGACCCGCACATCCGCGCTGTCCATCAGCAGAACGGCACCGTGAAACGTCGACGCGATCCGGTGCGAACCTTCACGGTTCGCACCGGATCGCGTCTGCGTCCGTGCACCGAGTCTCCCGGTGCGCCGCACCGGGAGACTCGGTGCGGCGCACTTGCGTGTCCGCGGCACCGCAGCCGGTGCCGCGATCATGCGGCAGCACAGGCTGCTGAACGCTCAGCTGCGGGAGAGCACCGCCCCGAGGTCATCGAGCACGCTGCGATCCTCGATCGTCGAGGGCACTGCCGGATCGTCGACGCCATCGGCGATCTGCCGCATCGTCTTGCGCAGGATCTTGCCCGACCGGGTCTTCGGCAGACCTGCGACGATGTCGACGCATTTGAATGCGGCGACCGGCCCGATCTCCTTGCGGACGAGCGCCACGAGTTCGTCGATGACGGTATCCGGATCGGCCGCCTCGGCGGAATCCCCGAGCACGACCAGCGCACGTGGGATCTGCCCCTTCACATCATCGTGGACCCCGATGACAGCGGCCTCGGCCACGGCCGGGTGGGAGGCGACGACCGCCTCGATGATGCCGGTGGACAGGCGGTGGCCGGCGACGTTGATGACGTCGTCGGTGCGACCCATGACGAAGACGTACCCATCCTCATCGAGATAGCCGGAGTCACCGGTGAGGTAATAGCCGTCGAAGGCGGCGAGGTAGGAGGAGATGAACCGCTCGTCGTCGCCCCACACCGTGGCCATGGTGCCCGGAGGCAGCGGCAGCCGGATGACGATGAGTCCTTCCTCCCCGGCCGGAACGGGCTGGCCGCCGGGGTCGACGACCTCGACGTGGAAGCCGGGAGTCGGCTTCGTCGAGGATCCCGCCTTGAGCGGGAACCGGGTCAGTCCCAGCGGATTCGCCGTGATCGGCCAGCCGGTCTCCGTCTGCCACCAATTGTCGACGACGGGGACGTCGCGTCCGGTCGCCTCGGCGAGGATCTTCGTCGTCCACTCATATGTGTCGGGATCGAGGCGCTCGCCGGCGAGGAATTCCGCACGCAGACTCGACAGATCGTACTGCTTCATCAGCTCGCCGTTCGGGTCCTCCTTGCGCACCACTCGCATGGCGGTCGGGGCGGTGAAGTGGACGTTGACCTTGTGCTGCTCGATGGCGCGGAAGAAGGCTCCGGCGTCGGGTGTGCCCACGGGTTTGCCCTCATAGAGCACCGAGGTGACGCCGGCCAGCAGGGGTGCGTAGATGATGTATGTGTGCCCGACGACCCACCCGACGTCGGAGGCTGTGAACATCGTGTCGCCCGGGTGGAGGCCGAAGACAGTCGGCATCGAGAAGGCTCCGGCCACCGCATATCCGCCGGAGTCGCGGACGATTCCCTTCGGTTTGCCGGTGGTGCCCGAGGTGTAGAGGACGTAGAGCTCGTCGGTGGCCTTCACCGCCACCGGATCGATGCCCTCGGGTGTCTGGTCGAGCAGTTCGGCGTAGTCGAGGTCGTTCTCGCCGAGTTCGCAGCGATGTTCGTCGCGTTGGACGATGACGGTGAAGTCAGGTTTGTTCTCAGCGATCTCGATGGCCTCATCGAGCATCGGCTTGTATTCGAGGACTCGGCTCTTCTCGACTCCGCAGGAAGTGGAGATGACGGCTTTCGGGGCGGTGTCGTCGATGCGCACGGCGAGCTCGTTCGGCGCGAAGCCGCCGAAGACGACCGAGTGGATCGCGCCGAGGCGGGCGCACGCGAGCATGGCCACGGCTGCCTCGGGGATCATCGGCATGTAGATGACGACGCGATCGCCCTTGGTCACCCCTCTGTCCGCCAGGGCCCGAGCGAAGCGGGAGACCTCGTCGAGAAGCTCGGCGTAGGTGATCGAACGGACGGTGTCGGTGACCGGCGAGTCGTAGATGATGGCGGCCTTATCGCCGCGACCGTTCGCGACATGTCGGTCGAGCGCGTTGTAGCAGACGTTGAGCTCGCCGTCGGGGAACCAGCGATAGATCGGCGCATTCGAATCGTCGACGGCCTTCGTCGGTTCGGTGACCCAGTCGATGTGGTTCTTGGCCTGCTCGAGCCAGAAGCCCTCTGGGTCCTCGGCGATGCGGGCCACGACGTCGTCGTAGCTTTCTGCGGAGTTCTCGGTGGTGGTGTTCATGCTCCTATTGTGACGCATGGCACAGTGGTGTGCCGAGGTGGGGCACATCCTCGGGGAGCATCGCCAGCACGAAAGTGGACCCATTTCCCTGCACTCGGACCAGGAGAGGGCACAATGGGGATATGAGATTTCTGGTTGCACTGATCCTCGGCCTCGCCGTCATGTTCGGTCTGAACGCCATCTTCGACTTCTTCGCGATGGCGCGACCGTGGGGTTCGATCCTCATGGGCGTCATCGTCGGACTGACCATGCTCGTCGTCCTGCTCATCTGGGAGGCCGTGCGCCCGACCCAGCCGAAGGGCGAATCGGCGAAGGCGCAGAAGAGCGAAGACGAGCGGGCGAAGGCCCGTGCCGAACGACGTGCCCGACTCGCCGCCGAGGCGGGAGTGAGCCTGGAAGGCATCGACGGTGCCCTGCCGGGGTCGACCGCCCAATCGTCCGAGGCGGCCTCGTCCGATGGGTCCGCCGAGGAGGCTTCCACCGAGGGGACTTCCACCGAGGGGGCAGCTGCAGCCGATGAATCCGCCGAGGCGGCGTCGGGGGAGGCGACACCCGCCGAGGGAGAGTCGGCCCATGTGGCACCCACCGAGACGGTTCCCACTGTGAGCGAAACCGCCGAAAGCTCGACAGCTGAAGGGCCGGACGCGGCTGAGGCAGCGGCGACGACCGAGGGTGAGGAATCCGCTCAGACAGGTGACGGTGCCGAGCCGGACGCGGTCAGCGACCAGAACAGTGAGACGGATTCGTCCCTGGAATCTGACGGAACCGAAGTCGACGAGGCCTCAACTGACGAGGAACGTCCCGCCGATGATGCGAAGCCCGCAGTGGTCGTGAAGCCCGCACAGCCGGCAGCGCCCGTCGCTTCCGCGCATCCATCCGCATCTGCACCGTCCGGTGGCTCCGAAGCCGCCGACGCCAGCGCCGCAGACTCCGAAACGACCGGCGCCCGCGTCGGTGACACCGAAACCGGCGGCACAGCCGCTGTCGACGGCGAACCGGCTCGGCCCGCTGAGAAGCCTGCCTCGCAGTCAACCGATTCGTCCGAACTGCCTCCGCCTCCACCGATGCCGCCGGCGTTCCCGGCTCAGCCCACGGCCGCACCACAGGCTGCAGATACCGCTGCACCACAAGCTGCGGATACGACGAACGAGACCATGTCTGCGGCTCCGGCGCTGAACAAGGACGATGTCAGCGACAGCGGATCCGCCTCGGCGTCCGACCCTGAACTCGAAGGACCTGCCGAAGACCCGGCGACGCTCGACCCGGAGGAATTCGACGAATCCGCCAGCGGCTCCTCGCTTGAGGCACCACCGACCGGTGAACCCGGAATGTCGGCTGATGCGCTCTCCGGCAAGATGCCCGATGAGGCCGAGGAGTCCGCAGACTCGGCCGAGGAAGAGCCCACCGAAGACGAGACCGAGGAAGCTCAGGCTCCTGATCGCGAGGAACCGTCGGCCGAGGAGAACAACCAGTACCGGCTCTGAGCCTCTGTCGCCTCAGAGCGTGCCTCGAGTCGGCGACCCTTCAGGCGAGCAAGCCCTCAGGCGTAGTGCGCTGCGAGGATCTGCAGACCCTCTTCGATGCTGACGCGGGGAGTCCAACCGAGGACTTCCTGCGTCCGCCGCTGATCGAACCAATGTGCGGTCGACAGCTGTTCGGCGAGGAACCTCGTCAACGGCGGTTCGTCGTCGTGCTCTCCGAGGTCCCACACCTTTTCGACCACGGTTCCTGCTGCCAGCGCCGGTGCCACCGGAATGCGCAGCTTCGGCTCCGCCGCACCACCGGCGATCGCGATGCGTGACATCAGCTCACCGATCGGCCGCGGCTGTCCGTTCGTCACCACCAGTGCCTCACCATGGGTGGAGTCGACCGCGGTCACCGCTGCGACGATCGCCTCCACAGCATTGTCGACGAACAGGGTGTCGACCAGAGCCGCACCCGAACCGAGCACCGGCATCCGACCCGATCGGGCGCGGTCGATGACCCGTTCCGTGAGCTGCGAGTCACCCGGACCCCACATCAGGTGGGGGCGCAGAACCAGCACCCGGAAATCAGGGGTATCCGCGCCCAGAGCAATCCGCTCACCGGCACCCTTCGTCCGGGCATACTCGCCGCGTGCGAACTCCGGAGACGCCGGCTCGGCACCGTCGCCGATGATCGACTCACCGGTATGCGCCACCGACGGCGACGAGATATGGACCAGGCGCTGCACGCCGGCGGCCCGCGCCGCGTCGACGAGAGTGCGGGTGCCGCCGATGTTCACGGCCTCGAATTCCTTGGGATCGCCCATCATGGACACCTTCGCGGCCAAGTGCACGACCGCCTCGGCACCGGTGACGGCCTGATCCACGGCAGCCGCATCGGTCACCGAACCGATGACATCGGCGGCCCCGTCGACCCCTGAGGGGCGACGTTGCAGGGTTGTGACCTCGTGACCGGCGGTGACGAGTGCACGTGCGACGGACGAACCGAGCAGCCCGGAGGCTCCGGTGACGGTGATTCTCATTTCATCCTCAGACGCTTCCCCGCACCGGCCCACCAGCCAGGACGCTGTCGGCCCAGGCGGCGAGACGGGAACGGTCGATCTTCGAATTGTGGCGGATGTCGGTGGGGAACTCGGGTGCCACGAGAACCGCGGTCAGATCATGACCGACCGCCTCGGCGACCTTTTCCCGCAGCCGCGCCGTCAGATCCAAGGGCGCCAGCCCGGGAGACAGCGAGGTGCCCTCGGCATCGAGCACGGCCACAAGCGCCTGGGTGCCGACGGGACCGATGCCCACGATGGAGCTGCGGCTGACCTGCGCATCGGCGTCGATGAGCGCTTCGAGGCCTCCGGGCCCGACCGGTCCGCGCGGGGTCGTGACGACATGCTGCAGACGTCCTTCGAGCCACACGCGGCCGTGCTCATCGATGTGGCCGATGTCGTTCGTGCGGTGCCAGTTCAGACCGTGCAGATCATCTCGCGCCGAATCCGCAGTCGTGCGCCACAGATTGTCGTAGCCGGACTTGATATGGGCGGCACTGACGACGAATTCGCCGAGGCGGCCCTGTGCGGCCGCGCCCTGCAGCAGCTCATCGGCCGATTCGCCCGACTCATCGATCGGGGCCAGAGCGAGTTCGACGCCGTCGAGCGGCTGCCCCACGCACACCCCGAGACCACCGGTGGCATCAGCGGCGGCCACGCCGTCACGATCGATGTCGGTGAGCAGGAGCCCCTCGGTCATGCCGTAGGGGGAGTGGATGGACGCGTTCGGGAACACCTCGGCGATGGCGTCCATGAGCTCCAGCGGCACGGGCGCGCCCGCCGAGAGCACGAGTTCGACCCCGGCGCATGCTTCCCGCTGCGTCTCATCGAGCTCACCGGCGGTCGCGGCGACGTTCGTGTATGCGGCAGGAGAGGCGAAGACCATGGTCGCCCGTCCGGCGATGATCGCATCGGCGATCTCTGTGGCCGTGAGCGTCTTCGGTTTCGTCACCGACATGTCCGGTGTCACCGAGGTGGCCCCGATGACCGGTCCCAACAGGGCGAACGGTGGGAACCCGGCCACCAGACCGGTGCCTTCGGTGACGTTGAAGGTCCTGGTCAGAACGGCCGCCAGCGCGGAGATGTCCGCATGCGTATAGCGCACGCCCTTCGCCGGTCCCGTCGACCCGGAGGTGAAGAGGATCGCCGCATCGGCATCCGGTGCCGGGGCCGGCAGCTCGGCCCGGTGCGGGGTGCGGGAGAGTTCGGTCAGGCTCGTCTCTGCCTTGAACATCCGGGAACGCACGGGCCCAAGCGGACGCACCGAGATGCGTCGTCCGGGCCAGCCGAAAGCGCGGGCCAGTGTGAGTCCCGGCAGTTCGCCGATGATCCACTGCGGATCGGCCGAGGTGATCGCCCGGGTCATTCCCTTCGGGCCGAGTCCGGCATCGGCGACGACGGCGACCGCGCCGATCTTCAGGCACGCATAGAGGGCGGCGGTGAGATTGTTGCCCGGAGGCACGAGCATGGACACCCGGTCCCCGGGCTTCACGCCGAGGTCGAGCAGCCCGTTCGCGATCGACGTGGTGACATGCCACAGGTGGCGCCACGTGATCTGCTGCGCCGGATTCTGCGCGAAGTCGACCGAGGCGATCGCCTCGTCGTCACGGCGGGCATCGAGGATCGCCGTCACCGCGCGAACGTCGGTTTCGGAAGCTGAGCCGGCGGCGGCAGGGCCTGATCCCGTCGCCGAGGCGGCCGCGCCCTTCCGCTCGGACGATCCTTTCGCGGGGGCCGCCTCGGTGGGGGTGTTCGCGGTGGTGGGCGCATCGAACTGGGCGCTCAGCCAGTCGAGGACGAGACCGGGAACATCGTGATCTTCGCTGACGAGGTGGGAGGCCGTTTCGAACCGGTGCACATCGGCCTGCGGCAGGCGCTGGCGCAGGTCGCGCAGATAGCGTTCGAGGAACACCGGATCCTTCGGGCCCCAGACGAGCAGCGCCGGTTTGTCGAAGGCAGCGATGTCATGGCCGATGCGCTGGAGTTCGGGATCGGAGGCATGAGTGTCATCGACGGGGATGTCGGCGACGAAGTTGCCGATCGCCCACCGGTCCTCTGCCTTCCGGTACGGGGCATGGAAGGCGTCCTTGGTCTCGGCATCGAGGTCACCCAAGGCGAGGGTGACGCGCAGGAAACCGTCGGTGAGAACGGTGGCCGCAGGCAGCATGGGCCCGGCCAGGGTCGCGCGCAGCGGCGCGGGCACCGGGGCGTCCTCGGGCTGGTGGACGGCCGTGTTGAGGCTGATGGCCGCGGACACCAGGTCGGTGTTCCGGGCGGCCCAGCCGAGAGAGAGGACTCCGCCCCAGTCGTGACCGATCGTCACGATCGGATGGGTGGCGAATCCGGTGGCGGCCACCTCGGCGAACAGGTTTGAGACGACCGCATCGAAATCGCTGATGCGATCGGCGATGCGACGCACCTCATCGGATTTCGGGGCCGGCATCGAGGAGTGGGCGAGCCGTTCGGAGAAGCCCATCTCGAGCTGGTCGGGGGCGATGAGCCGCCAAGCGCGGCCGCCGGACTGTGCGGCATCGATGGTGGCTCGGGCGAGCCTGCGCCACAGATACGACCAGGTCGGGTTGCCGTGGAGGGCGACGACCGTGCCCGCCGGCTCCGCCCCGGCAGCGGTCAGGGCGGGCAGTGTGTCGAGCACATGGAACGCGTGTGTCCCATCGGAGGTCTCCGCCTCGACGATTCGGGACCAGGCGGGGTCCCACTCGGGCAGCTGCGGGGGAGTCGTGGCCGGCCGTGCAGGAAATCTCATGAAGTCTTTACCACTCGATCTCGGTCATGGCGGTGTTGAGGCCGGAGCCGACGCCCATGCACAGGATGCGGTCGCCGGGTTTGAGGTTCTCGGCCTCGCGGGACAGGGTGATGGGCAGGGAGGCGGGGCCGACGTTGCCCAGCTCCGGATAGCTCACGGGAATCCGGTCGGGGTCGAGGTTCGCGGCCTTCGTGATCGAATTAGTGTGCACATCGGAGACCTGGTGCATGACGTAGCGGTCCATCTCCCGCCAGTCCCAACCGGTCTCGTGGGCTTCCTCCCACGCGGCGACGACGAGTTCCATGCCGCCGGAGAGCAGCCCCTTCGTGTCGGTGAACATTCCGTTATGGTCGCCGACGCACAGTTCGTGATGCTGGGTGGCCGCACGGGTGATGCCGCCGAGGATGCGGTGGCCCTCCGGATGTTTGTCGGCCGGGCCGAGGACAGCGGCGGCAGCGCCGGAGCCCAGGGTCAGGGAGGCGAATTCGTTGAGGTACTCCTCGCGAGTGATCTCCGGACGGTTGAGGCGGCGCAGCGTCGCGTCTTGGACGCGGGAGGCGTCTTCGCCGGCGACGATGAGGGCGTATTCGATCTGTCCGGCGTCGATCATGTTCGCGGCCAGGGTCATTCCGTTGACGAATCCGAGGCAGGCGTTGGCGATGTCGAAGTTCATCGCCTGCGGGCCGAGCCCGATGCCGGCGTGGACGCCGACGGCCACGGACGGTTCCAGATGTTCACGGGTCACCGAGGTGTTGACCATCAGTCCGATGGCGTCGGGAGGGACCCCCGCCTCGGCGAGGGCCTTCTTTCCGGCCGCGATCGCACCATCGGCGAACTGGTGGGGTTCATCCCAGTTGCGGCGGGCGTACACTCCGGCGACACGTTGGAGCAGACCTGTCGGCAGTTTGAGGGATGACAGCGTATCGGCGAGGCGCTCGTCGAATTCCTGTGAGGTCACTTCGTTCGGGGCCAGGATCTCGGTCAGGCCGAGCAGGGCCACGTTCGAGTGCCGAAATGTTGCGTTGCCATTCGCCAATTGAAGTACTCATCCCTTTTCGGGTCGTTCGTCGGTGTCGATATCGGCCGCAGAGGCGCGTGCGTGACGCGTCACGACGGAGGAATTCCGGACCTATCTTACCGCCCGGTTTCTGAGATGTTCATCAGCGTGTGAACCAGGTGAAGCCGTCATAGAGCAATCCTGTGGCGGCGAGCACAGCGATGACGGCGAGAACGAGCGAGGTCACAGTGTGCGAGACCTTCGACGTCTGGAAGCGCACGGCACGCGAATACGACATCGGACGATCGGTGACGTTGTGGCCGAACTGGGCGAAGATCCGCCAGTCCATGACGTCGATGAGCGACTTCGCGGCGAGGGTGAAGACGATGATGCAGCCGATGCCCATGAACAGCAGGAACACGAAGCCGAAGAAGCCGAAGTCCTTGAAGAACGTCACCACCCGGTCGCCGATGGCCACGGCGAAGGCGGAGAAGCCGTCGCCGAAGGGCAGGGCGTCGAACGAGTCGGTGATCGTGGACAGACTGATGTTGTCGCGCACCGTCTGCACGGACCCGATGTACATGAAGATCGAGGCAGCCAGGGCGACGAGCAGGTTGATGATCGAGATCGTCGCATTGTCCGGCCAGAAGTCCAGGTGCTTGATCGTATAGGTTGCCGAGAGAGCCACGCAGATGATCGCGCCCGTCAGCGCGCCGATGGTGGCCGGCAGAAGCAGATTGTTGAAGAACACGAAGGCGACGACGGCGATGAGAGCGGCGCCGAGGATGTAGGTGAACACAGCGACGGTGTCGCCGTTGGACGCGGTGGCAGCCCGTCGGTTGGCCTCGATCATCTGGCCGGAGTGCTGGACGTTGGCGGCGAGTTCGTTCTTCGTCGCCCGCGGCAGATCGGCGTCTGCGTCGTCGTAGCCCTGTGCGTCGTAGCCCTGCGCGTTGCTGGGCAGAACGCGGGTCGCATCGTCATTGCCCACCGGACGGGTCGTCTGGTTGTAGCCGGGCTGGCCGTAGGGGTTCTGACCGTACTGAGTCTGCGGGTAGCCGCCCTGGGCGCCGCGTCCGCCGGCGGGGTTCCTGGGCTGCCATCGTCCGAGCTTCGCTCCGATGAAGTAGATGACGAAGACGACGAGAGCCGCGAGGACTCCGATGGAGATGCCGGCGCCGAGCTCGTTCATAAGGGTGACTTCCTGGGGATGGACAACGGTGGTCTTCTTTTCAGTCTATGGACTCATGCCGCTCAGAGCACGTTCCGTGGCCCATGTGCGCGCGGTTCGGTGGCGATCTGCTCCGTTTTGGAAGGGGTGCGGGCGCGGTCGACCCGACAATCGCCACGTACCGCGGTGGTTTCGCACTGCAGCCCCGTCGTTCACGACTCCGTCCTGGCGCAACTCCGTCCTCGCGCACCAGTTCTGTCCTGGCGCGCGTGGTTCGTGGGTATGGTGGGGTCAGGATCCGCCCACCGACGTTCGAGGGAGACACGCGATGAGCAACCCACAGGCTTTCACCTCCGAGGCTCTGCCTCTCGATGAGCAGGTCGTGCTCGTCACCGGCTCCGGACGCGGCCTGGGTGCTGCGATCGCGAAGGCCTTCGCGCCGGAAGGTGCGGCGCTGGTCATCAACTACCGGTACTCGGCCGAGACTGCGGAAGAGCTCGCCGAGGCGGTCCGCGCTCGCGGTGGACGTGCCGTGGCCATCGAGGCCGATGTCACCGATTCCCGCGCCGTCGACGCCATGTTCGACACCGCGGCCGCCGAGTTCGGTACTCCCGTATCCACTGTGGTCAACAACGCTCTCGCAGACTTCTCGTTCAACGGCGATGAACGCCAACCGGCCGATGAGATCGACTATTCGGATTTCGCCGACCAATTCCGCGGTTCCGTCGAGGGCGCGGTCAACACGATCCAAGCCGCGATGCACGGTTTCCGAGAGCTCGGTTCCGGCCGTGTCATCAATATCGGCACCAACCTGTTCCAGGACCCGGTCGTGCCGTACCACGACTACACGGCAGGCAAGGCGGCGCTGCTGTCGCTGACCAGGACGTTCGCGAAGGATCTCGGTCCGGCCGGGGTGCGGGTGAACATGGTCTCCGGCGGACTGCTGCGCACCACCGATGCGTCCTCGGCGACACCCGAAGAGGTCTTCGACCAGATCGCGGCCGCCAGTGCGCTGCGACGTGTGACGACTCCGGAGGACTTCGCCTCGGCAGTGGTGTTCTTCGCCTCTCCCGCTTCGCGTGCGGTGACCGGCCAGAACCTCATCGTCGACAACGGCCTCGTCATGGGTTGAGACGGCCGACTGCGACGTGGGCGGGCCGCACCCACCAGAGTCGACGGAGGTGGGCGGAAGGCGGGATTCGCCTGCAGGGTGGCCCAGGTGCAGGAATCCCGTGCCGTTGAACCGGCGTGGACTTCAGAAGCGGTCGAGGAAGGCCAGAGCCCGTTCGTAGAGCAGCTCTGCGCTGTCCTCGCGGTAGTCCGGGGTGGTCGGGTCGCTGAACAGGTGGGTGCTGCCCGGATAGAGGAAGTACTCTGCCTGCGCACCGGCCTGCGTCGCGGACTCCATCAGGGTCTCGATCGTGCCCGGGCTGCGCCAGGAGTCATCGACGGCGAAATGAGCCTGCACCGGCACCCCGGCCCGCCAGCGCGTCGGCTTCGGGAAACCGCCGCCGTGGAAGAGCAGGACGCCGCGGGCGCGCGGATCGTTCTTGCCCATCTGCTGAGCGAGCGCGGCGCCCAGCGAGAAACCGCCGAAGACGAGGTCGTCGCCGAGGTCCCCGCAGGCGTTCTTCACCCGATCCACGAGGGTCGAGAACCCGACCTCCTGGGAGTGGGCGACTCCCGATTCTGCGTCGTCGAAGGTCCTGCCTGCGTAGACGTCGGGAGTGTGCACGGCATATCCGGCCAGGGCGAAGCGTTCGGCGATGGCATCCATCCCGGACGTCCGCCCCAGAGCCGAGTGGAGAAGGACAAGGGTGGTCATAGGCAGTCCTTTCGGCGGCTCAGCGGCTGTGTCCGCGGGGGATCGAGAACGTGTCCGCGCGGGCCGTGGCCCAGTCGTCGGCCCACTCCGTTGGGGTGTCATCAAGGAGCTCGCCGGGCTTCAGCCAGTCGTAGATGCGAGCATATGACCACGACTCGGAGGCCGAGACATTGCGTCGCAGCATCGTCGGCTCCAGCTCGTCGGGTGCGGCCGCACCCATCGAAGCCATGAGGCGGATCGCCTCGGCGACGACTCCATCGTGGTAGTTGCGCACACGTTCGGCCTTGGTGGGCACGTCGATGGCGCGCGCTCGCCGCGGATCCTGTGTGGCGACGCCGACGGGGCATTTGCCCGTGTGGCAGGCCTGGGCCTGGATGCAGCCGACGGCCATCATCATCGCCCGCGCCGAGTTCGTGAAGTCGGCACCCTGGATGAGGCGTTTGACGATATCGGTGCCGGTGGCGATCTTGCCCGAGGCGCCGACCTTGATCTGCTTCCGCAGGCCCGCACCGACGAGCGCGTTGTGGACGATCATCAGCCCCTGGGTCAGAGGCAGACCGACATTGTCCTCGAACTCCAATGGTGCAGCACCCGTGCCGCCCTCGGATCCGTCGACGATGATGAAATCGGGCAGGATCTGGGTCTCCACCATGGCCTTGACGATCGAGAGGAACTCCGTGCGCGAGCCGATGCACAGTTTGAATCCGGCCGGCTTGCCGCCGGAGAGCTCGCGCATCTGCCGGATGAACTCGAGCAGTTCGATCGGGGTCGAGAACACCGTGTGTCCGGGAGGGCTGATGCAGGTCTGGCCGACGGGGATGCCGCGGATCTCGGCGATCTCCTCGGTGACCTTGGGCCCTGGCAGCACGCCGCCGATGCCCGGCTTCGCGCCCTGGGAGAGCTTGAGCGAGACCATCTTCACCTGCGGGTCCTTCGCCTTCTCGCCGAAGATCTCGGGGGAGAATTCTCCTTCCGGGGTGCGGGCTCCGAAGTATCCGGTGCCGAGCTCCCAGATGAGGTCGCCGCCGTGCTCACGGTGATATGGCGAGATCGATCCCTCCCCGGTGTCGTGGGCGAATCCGCCCAGCGCCGCACCCTTGTTCAGGGCCCGGATGGCGTTGTTGCTCAGCGAGCCGAAGCTCATCGCCGAGACGTTGAGCAGCGAGATGTCGTAGGGCTGAGTGCACTCGTCACCGCCGACGCGCACGCGTGGTGGCCTGGGCGGATTGGGGATCGGCATGTTCGAGTGCATGAGTGCCTCGTAGCCGGCGCCGTCGACATCGCGCTCGGTGCCGAACGCGTGTTCGGAGTGAGTGCCTTCGGCTCGTTCGTAGATGGTGGTGCGGGTGTCGCGATTGAACGGGCGCCCGTCCCAGTTGCGTTCGATGAAGTACTGCTGGATCTCCGGCCGGATCGACTCCAGCAGGAATCGGGCGTGCCCGGCGATCGGATAGTTGCGCAGGATCGAGTGCTTCTTCTGCGTGAGATCCCATGCGGCGAGTGCGCCGAGTCCGAGGGCCGAGGCGGCCGCCGCCGCTCCGGCGATCTGCTTGCCTGCCGATTCGCCGGTGACCATCCGGACAATGGGGAATTGCCGTTTCATTGTGCCTCCTTGAACTGTCCTGACCTCGAGCCTAGACCCGGGAGGCGCAGATTTCAGGAAAGGCAGACCTGAGGCCGCCGTGAACTGTCGGCGAACCGCCTCAGAACAGGCCGTCGAGACGCATCAGTACATGAGGCAGAACCGTCTCAGAAGAGACCGCTGAGCAGCGTCGTGACGAGCTCGTCGACCTGCATCGAATAGGCGACGATGAGGGTGAATCCGGTGGCGATCCACGCGATCTCCTTGTCGTGGACGTAACCGCGCAGCGGCTCCTGCCGATAGCGCAGACCGCCGGCGAGGACGATGCCGAGATCGATGATCCACCAGATCCCCAATCCGCCGAGGCTGAGCAGCTTGAGTGCGCCCGTGAAGTACCGGCCCGTGTAGAACCGATCACAACCGAGGACTCCGAAGAGCATCGACAGCAGCCAGGTGATGACGAAGGAGCGGTTGCCGGGAACGTCCGTGTGCTGGCCTTCGGTCGGCGCAAGCGATTCCAGGGACGAGGTGGTGACACCGGGGGATGACGCAGCGGGGTACTGTGGAGCGGCTGACGGGTCAGAGGACGTGGCAGGGCGGTTCGCGGGGTCTGCGCTGAGTGCGGGAATCTCGCTGGTCGCCGTCATCGCTGGCACGTCCATTCACTGCTCGTCGAACTTCTGATCTTCAGCCTAGAATCCGCAGGACCGCCTCGGCGATGGGGTTATCCTCCACATCCTTGCGGTGTCCGGACTCACACGGTCCGGGACCCGGAATCGTTTGAGCCGCGAATGCCGGAGGCATAGCGTAGGGCTCATGAGCACAGGTGAGCCGAGTCCGACGAGCACTCGGCGTACCGTAGCCGCGGTCTTCCTCGCGGGAGTCTCCGTCTTCCTCGTCCTCTACGAGACCCAGGGCCTATTGCCGGCGATCCGTGACGCCTACGGAATCGACGGTCCGACGGCGAGCCTGACCGTGTCCGCGACGAACGTGGCCATGGCCTGTTTCCTCATTCCGTTCTCGATGCTCGCCCCGCGCGTCGGCCACGCCCGCCAGATCGGCGCGGGGGTGATCGTCGCGGCGATCCTCGCGCTCGTCCTTCCCTTCACTCCGACTCCGGAGCTGCTCATCGTCGTCCGGTTCCTCCAGGGGGTGGCGATCGCCTCGGTGCCGGCCACAGCCATGGCCTATCTGTCGCTTCGCCTGCCGTCGGCCGCGCTGCCCGGAGCGATCGGGGTCTACATCGCCGGAAACACGATCGGCGGGCTCTGCTCGAGGCTGCTCACCGGACTGGCGTCGGAATTCCTCGGCTGGCACGGCGGGCTTGCGTTCACCGCGGCAGTGTCGCTGATCTTCGGGCTCATCGTCGTCTGGCTGCTGCGCCACGACCTCTTCTCCACCGCCCGCAGCCGGGCCGTCCTCGACACGGACGTTTCCGATCAGTCAGACACGGATCCCACCCTCACCGAGGCGGCCGACCCCGACGCTGCCACCGCAGGTGACGACGCCGCCGATGCTTCCACCGACAGTGATGGTGCCGACGACGAGACCGAAACCGGGGACAATGCCGACGACGGTGGGGCTGGGAGCGCGCAGCCGCCTCGGCGAGCGATTCCGCTGCGCGGAGGTCTGTGGCGGATCTACCTCACCGGGTTCCTGTGCATGATCGTCTTCGGCGGATCGTTCACGATGCTCGGCACCCGCCTGCAGCAGGATCCGTGGCACCTGAGCGAGGGTGCGGTCGCCCTGTTCTTCCTCATCTACCTCGTCGGCACCGTCGTCACCACGTATTACGGCCGTTTGGCCACGAAGTTCTCGCGTACTCGGATCACCTTGGCGGGAATGGTCATCGCGCTCGCCGGTGCGGGGCTGACTCTGGTCGATTCGCTCGTGGTGATCATCATCGGCATGTCGCTGCTCACTGCCGGATTCTTCCTCGGACATACGGGTGCTTCCGCCGCTGCCAGTGCCGCCCGGCCGGGAGTCGATTCGACCCGTTCCGCGGCCATCTACCTCACCGTGTACTACCTGGGTACGAGCCTCGGCGCGTGGCTCTCGGCTGTCCTCTTCGCTGACTTCGCTTGGCCGGGTGTCGTCGCCATGTGCGTGAGCTCCCTCATCGTGGTCTTCGTCTTGACCCTGACCGGTGCTCCGCTAGGCTTCAGGAAACGCAGCTGATCGCTCGTTCAGTGTCGCCGGCGTCGGTGGACTGTCGCCTGCGGCAGCGTGATGTTCCCTACCCGCCGGTGGCTTCCGCGCCGGCGTCGTCGTCGAAAGGCCAGTTCATGTCCGAGACCACCAACTCGACCGTCGTCTACGCGATCACCGACGGCGTCGCCCACGTCGAGATCGACCGTGCCGACAAGCTCAATTCGCTCACCCGCGAGGTCTTCGAAGACCTCGTCGAGGCGGGGCTGGCGCTTAAACGTTCGAGCGAGGTCAAGGCCGTGGTCCTGTCCGGTCGCGGTCGTGCCTTCAGCGCCGGTCTCGACTTCACCGAGATGGCCCGGATCGCCGAGGCGGGAGCAGCGACCCGCTCATCCGCCGAGGAAGCGGCCGAGCGGGACGCCGGTGCCGGTGAGAAATCTTCCGCAACCGGTGCCGGGCGGTCGGGTGCCGCGGATTCCGTGGCCACTGTCGTCCAGGTCGGGGAACGGCTCGGCTCGGCTCGGGCCCTGGCGCAGAAAGCCGTGCACATCTGGTCACTCATCGAAGTTCCGGTCATCGCGGCCGTGCAGGGAGCTGCTCTCGGCGGCGGGCTGCAGATCGCCCTGGGGGCGGACATGCGAGTCGCCGGACGCGATGCGAAGCTCTCACTCATGGAACTCAATTGGGGGATCATTCCCGATATGTGCGGCACCCAGCTGCTGCCGCGACTCGTCGGACCGGCACAGGCGAAGAAGCTTATCGTCACGGCTGACACGATCGGCACCGACGAAGCTCTGCGCATCGGCCTCGTCGAAGAGATCGTCGAGGATCCGCTGGCCAGGGCTCGCGAGTTGGCCGGGCAGATCGCGGGCCAGTCACGGTCGGCGCTGGTGTGGGCGAAGCGGCTCGTCGACCTGTCCTATGACTCCGACTTCAGCACCGGACTCGACGCCGAACAGGAAGCGCTCGCCGCGCTGCTCGGCACCGACGAGCAGAAACAGGTCGTCGCCACTCGACTGGCTGCGATGAAGGCCCGCGCCAAGGGCTGAATCAGGAACCGCGGTCGGAGGGGAACTCCGGGCGGACGGGATCGATGATCCTCTCGGCGGTGACCGCCTCGGTGACGGTGGAATACTCCGCGAGCTCACGCAGCAGCACGAACGTCGGGCGCATGAGCTTCAGCCGTCCGGCTCCCTCATCTGCGAGGATGCCGGTCACCGAGCGCCACTCGCTCGTGTGCGCCTCCGTCGTCTGATGCTGGGCGGCGGCGAGTTCGGGAGTCGCGATCGTATAGAAGTACGTATCGAAGCGTTTGGGCCGACCCAAGGGCGTCACCCAGTTCGCCCACGGTTTGAGCCCGGCCGGGTCGAGGACCGCGCCCGTCTCCTCCTCGACCTCACGCACAGCGGTGGCGAGCAGGACGCGCCAACCCTCGGCATCCTCGGCGATGGTCGATTTCGACCATGCGGAGGTGTGCACCTGCGGATCGGGGACGGTGATGGTCGGTGCGGTCGTGTAATCGATGGGGTCGACGCGGCCGCCGGGGAAGACGACGACGCCGGCGGCGAAGTCCATCGTCGATACCCGGTGCTGGACGAAGACCTCGAGTCCGTCGTCCCCGTCGCGGAGCATGAGCACGCTGACGGCGGGCCTGATCGGGACCGCCTCGGCGTCGGCGATATCGGGACCGCGGCTCGCGCTGTCGGCGGTATCCGAACGGTCGGAGCCCTCAGGGTTGATGTCTCGAATCACGTTCAGCACCTTCGCTCTCAGCAATTGATGTCTTCATCCAGTATGCCGGGGCTCGGGCGGAGGGCCGACGGCGGGGTGGCGCGAGTGCGCGTCGGGCGGGCAGGATACGATGGGTGACAATCTGACATCCTCCATCGGAGGCCGATAACCCAACCGGTGACGAACAGGGCGGGCTGAACGGGCAATTTATGAGCAGTTTCGGGATCTATCCGTTCTTCAACATCAACCAGGCTTGGCCGAACTGGCTGATCATCATCCTGCTGCTGGTCGATCTGATCATCCGCATCATCGCGCTCGGGTGGATTCCGCACAATCGCCGGCCGTCGGTCGCGCTCGGCTGGCTGCTCGCGATCTTCCTCATCCCCTATGTGGGCATTGCGGCCTTCCTGCTGCTGGGCTCGGCGAAGCTGCCGAAGCGGCGGCGGGACAAGCAGTCGAAGATGAATCACCTCTTCCGCGATCAGATCCGCCACCAGGCGATCGTCGGGCGCCACGACCATATGCCCGAACCGCTGAGCACCGCCGCGCAGCTCAACTTCGACCTCGGCGCACTGCCGATGACCCACGGCAACTCCTTCGACCTCCACGTCGACAACCACGCCTGCATGGAGGCGATGGCCGATGCCGTCGACCGAGCACAGCGGTTCGTGCACTTCGAGTTCTACATCGTCGCCATCGATGACACGACGAGGCGGCTGCTCGAATCGCTGTTGGCCGCGCACCAGCTAGGTGTGAGTGTGCGGGTGCTCATCGACCACGTGGGATCGCTGGGCTACCCGGGGTATTCGGAGCTCGTGAAGAAGCTCGACCGGTCGGGCATCAGCTGGCGCCGTGCCCTGCCGATCCGCCCCTGGAAGGGCGAATACCAGCGTCCCGATTTGCGCAATCACCGCAAGATCCTCGTGGTCGACGGGGAAGTCGCGTTCACCGGTTCGCAGAACATCATCGACCGCACCTACAACAAGGCCCGCAACCGTCGGAAGGGCTTCCAGTGGAAGGACCTGTCCGTGGAATGCCGCGGGCCGGTCGTCGAAGAACTCGACGCCGTGTTCATCACCGACTGGTATTCGGAGACCGACGAGATCCTCGACGAACCCGACAGCTTCGAGCTCGAGGCCCCCGAATTCGGCGGCATCCAGGCTCAGATCGTGCCGTCAGGTCCGGGATTCGAAGACGAGAACAATCTGCGGCTATTCAATCACCTCATCTACAACGCGAATCGTCGTGTCGTCGTGTGCTCGCCGTATTTCGTGCCCGACGAGTCCCTGCTTCACGCGCTGACGACGGAGGCCAGATCCGGAGTCGATGTGCGTCTGTACGTCGGTGAGACGAGCGACCATTGGCTGACCCACAAAGCGCAGCAGTCCTACTATGACGAGCTGGTGCGCGCCGGGGTGCGGATCTTCATGTACCACGCGCCGACGGTGCTGCACTCGAAGTTCCTCATGATCGACGACGAAGTGTCGATCATCGGCTCGTCGAATATGGACGAACGGTCCTTCGCGATGAACCTCGAGGTCACGCTCTTCATCGTCAACAAGGAATTCACGCAGCGCATGTACGACCTCGAGGCCGAACGCTATGCACCGAATTCGGTTGAGCTCAATGCCGAGGAATGGCGGTCGCGGTCGCTGCTGAAGAAGTACGTGGAGAACGTCGCCCGGCTGACGAGTTCGCTGCTGTAGTCGCGCGGGGACGCAGCCTGCCGCCGCGGTGGAAGCCGCGGTCATCCAATGCAGTGGGATCCGCAAACAGCATAGAGAAAGGCGTATAGCCCAGTTTCAAAACTGGGCTATACGCCTATTTCTGGGCCGTAGCGAACTAGGTCGGGGTCGCGCTGTCGGAGGTGCGCGGCGACTCAGCCAGTCTGCCGGCGCTCAGTCGTCGGCGACTCCTGCCGGACCTTCGTCGTCGAGGTGACGCTCGGGATCGGTGATCGAGTCCTGGGCCTTCGGCGAGGGCTGTTTCGCCGTGGTGTTCGACTTCGCTGTTTCCTGCGCGGCCGTGGTGCTCTTCGCCGCCGTGTCTGCCTGCGCACCAGCCGAATCCTCGTCACCGTCGTATTCCGAGACCGGAGTGTTCGTGGCAGCAGCTGCGTTGACCTTGTCGGCAGCCGTCTGCACGGCATCGGCCACAGCCGGGGACTTCTCACGGATGGACTGGTTGGCCTTCTCGACGGTGTCCTGGACGCGCGGGTCGGTCCACAGTTCCTGAGCCTGGGCCTTCAGCCGTTCGTAGCTCTGACGCCCGGTGCGTGATCCCAGAATGAATCCGACTCCGAGACCGGCCAGGAGAATCAATCTCTTCTTCATGGTCTTGCTCCTCTTCGCAACTCGACGTCACCGTATTCGGCTCTGCTGTGCGACACAGGTCCGGGCAGCGATGTGGCAGCGCACGGGCACTGTGCCCTTGGGATCCACCTTATACCGAGTCGGGCCCGTACGGGTATGGATTCACATGCGTCGTCATCGCGGATTCTTCACGGCCTTCGGGTCGGCGCACGGGACGCGGGCTCGGCAGGTGGAGCCTTGGATCGGCAGGTGGGACCAGCAGCAGATCCCACCTGCCCGACTGCAGACTCAGCCGAGGCTCGGCTGCTGCTGGGTGATGCAGTGGATTCCGCCGCCGCGGGCGAAGAGCTCGCGCGCATCGACCCCGACGACCTTCCGTCCCGGGTAGACGCGCTCGAGCACGGCGGCCGCCTCGGCGTCCATCGGATCGTCGAAGGTGCAGGCGATGACCCCGCCGTTGGTGACGAGATGATTGACATACGAGTAGTCGACCCAGCCCTCCTCGTCGCGCAGCACCTCGGGGGCCGGGATCGGCACCACTTCGAAGGGCGTTCCGTCGGCGGTGGTCTCGGCCGCGAACTGCTCCTTGAGTGCGCGACTGAATTCGTAGTCCGGGTGTTCGGGATTGCGCTGATCGTGGACGAGGACGACGCCGGGGCTCGGCATTGCGGCGACGATGTCGACGTGTCCCCGGGTGCCGAAGGTCTGATTGTCCCGGTGGAGTCCGCGGTCGAGCCAGATGACCTTCTTCGTCCCGATCGTGCGCGCGAATTCGGCTTCCACATCGGCTTCGGTCAGACCCGGATTGCGACCGGGATCGAGTTGGACGCTGCGCGTGGCGAGCACCGTGCCTCGACCGTCGACATGGAATCCGCCGCCTTCGTTGCGCAGATCCGAGGACACCACGGGAGTTCCGGCGAGGCCTGCGACGAATTCTCCGATGTGCTCATCGTGATCCCAGCTCGCCCATTCCTGCGCGCCCCAACCGTTGAACACCCAGTCCACCGCGTGCAGGGCGCCGTCATCGTCGATGACGAAGCTCGGCCCGATATCGCGCATCCACGCATCATCGAGTTCTGCGTTGACGATCGTGATCTCGTGGTTGATCCCCTCGCCGAGGTGGCGCTTGGCGTGATCGGTCTGTGCACCGGTCACGACAACCGTGACAGGGGTGAATTCGCTGGTGGCGCGGGCAACGGCGGCCCACGTGGCGCGTGCGGCCTCGGCCTCGGCTTCCGTGTCGCCGAGCGCGTAGCCGGAAGATGGGAACGCCATCCAGACTCGGTCCTGGGCGGCGGTCTCCGCCGGCATGTGCAACGTCATCGTTCGTCCCTTCGCTGGTGGACTGTCGCTGAGCCGAGTGTAGCCAGAATCTCGCCGAGGCGGTCGACGGATTTCGCAGGTCCGTCTCCGCATCTGCCCGGTTCGGGGGAGTCCACGTAGCCATCTGGGACAGTGGGCGGCCACTGGAGTCCGTATAGTCTGGCAGGGAGTCACAGAGCTGGCCAGGACACCGAGCACACGACACCGGTCACAGAGCCAGCTTTCGATCGCGTGCGAAGGAGGCAGGAAGTGGAAGACCAGGATCTGCAGGAGATGTTCGGCAGGCGAGGGACGGGGCCGCTGGCCGGAACCATCGTCGCCGATTTCTCCCGAGTCCTCGCCGGCCCCTACGCGACGATGATGCTTGCGGATCTGGGCGCCACGGTCATCAAGGTGGAGGGGAAGACCGGGGACGATACACGTCACTGGGCGCCGCCTCGGCGAGGGGATGATGCGACGTATTTCCTCACAGCGAACCGGAACAAGCACTCCGTCGTCCTCGATTTCAAGGACTCCGACGACCTCGCACTCGCCCAGCGGCTCGCCGCTCGTGCGGACGTGCTCGTGGAGAACTTCAAGGCCGGGGGACTGGCGAAGTACGGCCTCGACTATGAGACGGTCAGCGCGGTCAATCCGGGCATCGTCTACGCCTCGGTGACGGGTTTCGGCCGCGACAACCCGCAGCCGGGCTACGATCTGCTCATCCAGGGTCTGTCCGGATTCATGTCGGTCACCGGCTCCGAGGAGTCGGGCCCGGTCAAGGCGGGCGTCGCCGTCGTCGACGTGATCACGGGACTGCATACGGCCGTCGGCATCCTCGGCGCGCTCAATCACCGGAAGGACTCCGGGGTCGGTCAGCTGGTCGAGACGAATCTGCTGTCCTCGGCTCTGTCCGGGCTGGCGAACCAGACCTCCGCGTACGTGGCCGGCGGCGTGACTCCGCAGGCCATGGGCAACAAGCACCCGAGCCTCTACCCGTATCAGCCGATGCCCACGGCGGAGGGCCAGATCATCATCGCGTGCGGCAATGACAAGCAGTTCGCCCGCCTTGCCGAGGTGCTCGGCCACCCCGAATGGGCGAACGATGAACGGTTCGCGAACTTCGCCGACCGCAACGTCAACCGCGATGACCTCGAACCCGAACTCATCGCGGCGCTGAGTGAGAAGACGAACCAGGAATGGTTCGACATCCTCACCGAGGCGGGGCTGCCGTGCGCACCGATCAACTCGATCGCCCAAGGTGTGGACCTGGCATCGTCGCTGGGACTCGAGCCAGTCGCCGAGGCGGGACAGGGCGATCGCGTCATCCCCACAGTCCGCAACCCGATCCGACTGTCCGAGACCCCGCCCAGCTACGAACTGGCCCCGCCGACGCTCGGCGATTCCACCGAAGCGGTCAAGGCGTGGCTGCGGGCGGCCGAATAGGCCTCGGGCGTGCGCCGAGTGCCGAGTGCCGCGTGCCGATGTTCGGGAAGCCGGTGGGTGTCGCATGACCATGACTGATGGTCTTCGTGTGTCTGATGACCGCGAATGATTCTGCCGCTGCCCGGGCAGGCAGTGCCACAGCTGAAGTACCCTATTGACTGTGCGTTGTCACCGAGAGATCTGCCAAGCGACCGATGAGGCGCGGGACCAGCGGTGACGGCAGTCGTATTCCCAAGAGAATTTCGGAACCGAGATGGACAATGAGCCGACCGAGGTCACACCTCGGAGACGTTCGGCGGTGAAACGGACCCTGATGGTCATCGCGATGGCGATCACAGGGTTCCATATCTTCGCCAGCTTCCTGTGGATCGCCCCTGCCTCGACGGCGAGGGAGGTGATTCCCGGTGACCTGCTCTCCAAATACATGATCCCGCTGTGGGGACAGTCGTGGAGCGTGTTCGCCCCCGAGCCGATCAACGGCGACTACTACTTCGATGTGCGCGCGGTGATCAAGACCGACAACGGCGAAGAGATCACTCAGTGGGTGCGGGCCACCGATGTCGAGCTCGACCATTCGACATACAAGCTGTTCCCGCCGCGGTCGGCGGGGCTGGGCGTCGGAGTGGCCTCGGACATCAAGGGCTCGTGGGAAGAGCTGCCCGACGATCAGAAGGCGATCGTCAAACTCGACTACTTCAAGGGCGACGATTCCGTCGACCGGCTGGAGACGAAGCTGAAGGACTACGACGACCCGGAGAACGCGATTCCCGCCTACCTGGAGAGCGAGCATCTGGCCACGGCATATGCGACGCAGGTGGCGAAGGCCATCTGGGGCGACGACGTCCAGCGCGTCCAATACCAGGCCGCCCGTCAGAACGTCGTACCGTTCGCCGAACGCAACGACAAAGACGCGAAGCGTCCGAACATCCAGCCCGTCCCCGTGGGATGGCGCGCACTCGTCGTCGAGGAGCACCAGTCCCAGGAGGAATTCACGAAGTACTTCTGTGCCTCGGACGAAGTGAGGTGCGTCGGTGAACAGTGACGACACGAACCGCACGGACCGGGACGATCTCGACGGCGAGGTCACGGACCAGCGGACCGGCACGGCCGCCTCGGCGCGGAAACGGGAGAAGGGCCACGCCTCGGACTCCGCGGACCGCGGAAACGATGGGGCCGCCTCGGTGAGTGATTCGGCGCCCGAATTCGGGCTGGTCCCGGTGACGACCCTGGTGCGGACGAAGCTCGCGCAGGGGTGGAACTGGCTCGAGGAGATGCTCACCGGCCGGTACCACGCGACGTACGGGCTGGCGGTGACGCGGATCCTCATCGGATTCACCGGACTCGGCCTCATCCTCACGAACTTCAGCGCGCGGCATTACACCTTCGGTGTGGGGTCGGCCTGGAACGGGGAGATCGCCGAACCCAAGAGCGACTTCCCGAACATCTGGCTCTTCTCCCTCTTCCACCGGGCGGTGACGACGCCGCCGCTGTTCACGGCGATGATGATCGGACTCGCGCTGCTGGCGATCGTCATCATCCTCGGCTGGCGCACAAGGATCGTCCTGCCGATCTACCTCGTGCTGTGGGTGAGCTTCATCGAGCTCAACGACGGGGCAGGGGACCAGGGCGACAACGCCTACCGGATGTTCATGATCGCCATGCTCTTCGCCGATACGACCCGCAGATGGTCCCTCGACGCCAGGCGGCGCGCGCGGAACCCGGAATTCCCGGACAACGACGGCGGCTCGTGGCGGTGGGCGCTCATCATGGCCAACAATCTGGCGATCGTCGTGCTCGCATTCCAGGTATGCGCGATCTACATGTCCGGCGGTCTGTACAAGGCCGGTGGCGAAGCCTGGCAGCACGGGTTCGCCGTGTACAACCCGCTGCATACCCAGCAGTTCGGCACGTGGCCGGTGCTGTCGGACCTGATGACGGCGTGGGGGCCGATGGTCGTGGCGATCTCGTGGGGATCGATCCTCTTCCAGTGTGCCTTCCCGTTCATGCTCTTCAACCGTTACACCCGCATCATCGCGCTGCTGGGCATCCTATCCTTCCACCTGGGCATCGCCCTGCTCATGGGCCTGCCGTGGTTCTCACTGACGATGATCGCCGTCGATGCGATCTTCATCCGCGACCGCTCATTCGCGAAGGTCTCCGCCTACCTGCGGCCTTGGTGGACGTCATCGGCGCCGCGGTCGGTCGGTGGGGCTTCGGGCGGTTCGGGTGCTCGCGGCGGCGGCGCGAAGGCCGGCTCCGCTGGTCGCGGCGGCGGCGCGAAGGCCGGCTCCGCTGGTCGCGGCAGCGGTTCGAAAGGCACTGCTGCGAAAGCCGGCGCGAGTGCCAAGTCGAAAGCTTCCGCCGGGTCCCGCAAGAAGTAGTTCGCGCGCTTCGACTCCGCACGCACCCGCGGCACGCAGCCTGCGAGCACCAGCGCAGCGGCGCACCAGCGCAGCGTCCAGCGGAAGCTGAAATGGGACACTCTGCTCTGAATTGCTCACCGAAGAAAGTGAGCGATCCAGAGCAGGGTGTCCCATTTCTGTGCTGTGCTGCGCTGCGGTCAGCGAAACAGCCCAGTTTGAGTTGAATAGCCTATGTTCAAACAGGTGCTATTCAACTCAAACTGGGCTGAATCCGCTCAGCACGCCCCGGCGGTGAGCCTTAGCGCTTGGGGCGCAGCTCCAGGCCGGTGGCTTCGGGGTCCTCGGGCAGATCGACGACCACGGTGTCCCCGTCGACGACGTCGCCGGCGAGCAGTGCGCGGGCCAGCTTGTCGCCGATCTCACGCTGAACCAGCCTGCGCAGCGGGCGGGCACCGAACGCCGGATCGTAGCCTTCGAGTGCCAACCAGTCCTCGGCCCCCTGAGTGACCTCGAGTGAAACCCGACGGTCGGAGAGCCGGCGCGACATGTGCGAGATCTGCAGATCGACGATCGACGCGAGTTCGGTCTGGCTGAGCGCGTCGAAGAGCACGATGTCATCGAGACGGTTGAGGAACTCGGGCTTGAACGTCGCATGCACGACATCGAGCACCTTGCTCCGCTGCTCCTCGGTCGAGAGGCTCTTGTCGACGAGGAACTGCGAACCGAGGTTCGAGGTCAGGATCAGGATGGTGTTCCTGAAGTCGACCGTGCGTCCCTGACCGTCGGTGAGCCGACCGTCGTCGAGGACCTGCAGCAGGATGTCGAACACGGACGGGTGCGCCTTCTCCACCTCGTCGAGCAGGACGACGGAGTACGGGCGACGGCGGACCGCCTCGGTGAGTTGGCCGCCCTCGTCGTATCCGACGTAGCCCGGAGGGGCACCGACGAGGCGGGACACGGTGTGCTTCTCACCGTATTCGCTCATATCGATCCTGATCAGGGCCTTCTCGTCGTCGAAGAGGAAGTCCGCGAGAGACTTCGCGAGCTCCGTTTTGCCGACGCCGGTGGGTCCGAGGAACAGGAACGAACCGGTCGGACGATCCGGGTCTGCGACACCGGCCCGCGAACGGCGGATGGCGTCGGAGACCGCGGCGACGGCGTTCTTCTGCCCGATGAGACGCTCACCGAGGATGCCCTCGGCTCCCAGCAGCTTCTCGACCTCGCCCTGGACGAGGCGTCCGGCGGGGATGCCCGTCCACGAGGAGACCACCTCGGCGATGTCGTTGCTGGAGACCTTGTCCGAGACCATCTGATCGGAATTCGCTCCCGCCTCGGCCTGGGCTTCGGCGGCTTCGGCTTCGGCGATCTCCTTCTGCACGGCGGGGATCTCGCCGTAGAGCAGACGGGATGCGGTCTCGAGGTCCGTGTCGCGCTGGGCCTTCTCGGCGGCCGAACGCAGCTCGTCGAGCTTCGTCTTCAGCTCACCGACCCGGTTGAGGCCGGCACGCTGGGACTCCCATGTGGCTTCGAGTCCGCGCAGCTCCTCCTCCTTGTCGGCGAGATCGGCACGCAGAGCACTCAACCTCTCGATCGAGGCGGAGTCGGTCTCCTTCGCCAGGGCCATCTCCTCCATCTTCAGGCGGTCCACGGCGCGGCGGAGCTCATCGATCTCGACCGGAGCCGAATCGATCTCCATCCGCAGGCGGGAAGCCGCCTCGTCGACGAGGTCGATGGCCTTGTCCGGCAGCTGCCTGCCGGTGATGTACCGGTTCGACATCGTCGCGGCCGCGACCAGGGCGCCGTCGTTGATCGAGACCTTGTGGTGGGCCTCGTAGCGTTCCTTGAGTCCGCGCAGGATCGCGATCGTGTCCTCGACACTGGGCTCACCGACGAAGACCTGCTGGAACCGCCGCTCCAGGGCGGGATCCTTCTCGATGTTCTCGCGGTACTCGTCCAGCGTGGTTGCGCCGATCATCCGGAGCTCACCACGGGCGAGCATCGGCTTGAGCATATTGCCCGCGTCCATCGAGGAATCCCCGCCGGCACCGGCACCGACGATCGTGTGGAGTTCGTCGATGAAGGTAATGATCCGACCGTCGGCGTTCTTGATCTCCTCGAGCACGGCCTTGAACCGCTCCTCGAACTCGCCGCGGTACTTCGCACCGGCGACCATTGCGGAGAGGTCGAGGCTGATGAGGGTCTTGTCGCGCAGCGATTCGGGCACGTCTCCGGCCACGATCCGCTGGGCCAGGCCTTCGACGACGGAGGTCTTGCCGACGCCGGGCTCACCGATGAGGACGGGGTTGTTCTTCGTCCTGCGGGAGAGCACCTGCACGACGCGGCGCACTTCCTTATCGCGGCCGATCACCGGGTCGAGCTTGCCTTCCCGGGCGACGGCGGTGAGGTCGATGCCGAACTTCTCCAGCGACTGCATCGTCTCCTCGGGGTTCTCCGAGGTGACCTTCTTCCCGGCACGCAGCTCGGGCAGGGCCGCGAGCAGTGCGTCCCTGTTGGCCCCATTCGCGCGCAGCGCTTCGCCGGCGCCGTCCTTGCCGGCCGCGGCGGCGAGCAGCAGGTGCTCGGTCGAGACGAACTGGTCGCCGAGCGCCGTCATCTCCTCCTGTGCGAGGTTCATCATCTCCAGGCCGGCGCGGGAGAGTCCCGGCTGGCTGACGGTGGATCCGCTGACGGTGGGGAACCCGCTGATCACGGATTCGATGGACCGCAGCACGGTCTGCGGGTCGGCGCCGACCTTCGTCAGCAGGGTCGCGGCGAGCGAATCGGGCTGGCCGAGCAGGGCCGCGACGAGGTGGGCCGGTTCGATCTGGTTGTTCTTCCGGGCGACGACGTCGTTGACCGCGGTCTGCAGCGCCTCCCGGGATTTGGTTGTCATCTGTGCGTCCATGTACGCATCTCCTTCTCAGAATCTGTGCTGATTTCAGCTCTCGAAAAGAACAACGCCGACAAAGTTGAGTCTATTCCGCTCAACTTTGAAAATCGAGAAGTATTTCGCCGCCCGCCCCTACCTCGTGATGACCGATTGGAGGTCGAAGCGGTGGAGCACGCGGTCGGCGATCTCCGGGTCGGTGCCGCGTTCGCGCCGGGCCTTGAGCACCTCGGCGCGGGCGGACTGCATGGCTTTCTTCTGCACGGCCAGCATCTGCTCCCGGTGTTCCTTGAAGGCCATCGCCTGTTCCGAGCTCGCCTGGTCATCGGTGGTTCCGCTAAGCTGATCGTGCAGGACTTTGAACCGTGCCCGCAGCGGTTCGATGACGTCGTCGGGCAGACTGTCATCGTTCTTGATCTCACGCATCGCGGCCTTGTAGGCGCGCAGAGCGATGTCCCTGGTCGCCTGATGTTCCTTCTCCGCCTCGTCGTCGATGCCGAGGAGAGCGACGACGGTCGGAAAGCTCAGGCCCGCCAGCACCAGAGTGAGCAGCAGGACCACCGCGGCCGCGACGACGACATAGGACCGGCCGGGGAACGGAGCACCGGAACTCGTCGTGGCCGGGATCGACAGGGCCAGGGCGACCGTGGCGAGGCCGCGCATCCCGCCCCAGGTCATCAGCGTGGCATCGCGGACGCTCAAAGGTGCGGCATCCGGATCCTCCTCACGTCGCTTGCGTTCGATGAGGGTGCCGAGCAGCAGCCATACGAAACGGACGGCGACGACGATGAGAGCGATGAGCCCGCCGACGAGCAGTGCGCGACCGAGGTCGGCGTGTTCGGATTCGACGATGAGGCGCAGATCGAGGCCGATGAGTCCGAAGGCGATTCCCGTGATGAGCATCTCGAGGACCTGCCACGTCGAATTCTGCGTCACCCGCTCCGCCGAGTTGCCCTCGACATCGCGGCGCCGCACCTCGAGGGCGGCCACGACGACGGCGATGACCCCGCTGGCGTGGAAGTGCTCGGCCACGAGGTAGACGCCGAAGGGCAGGACGAGCATGAGGGAGGAGCGAGCGATCGTGTGATCGATCTTCTCCATCACCCACCAGGCAGCGAAGGACAGGACGAGGCCGACGATGATCGCCACGACGGCGGAGACGACGAACGACACGGCCAGATCTGCGTAGTCCACCTCGGTGCCGGCCAATACCGCGGCCATCGCGGTCTGGAAGATGACCAGCGAAGCGGCGTCGTTGAACAGGCCCTCGCTCTGCAGGGTCGACATGATGCGGCGCGGGATCGACACGGTGCTGGCCACGGCTTCGACGGCGACCGGGTCGGGTGGGGCGAGCATGGCGCCGAGTGCGATGGCCGCGGCGATCGTGATTCCGGGGATGAGGAAGACCGCAGAACCGGCGACTGCGGCCACGGTCACCCCGACCAGCGCCACGGACATGCCGAGGATCGTGCGCCACCGGATCGCGAACAGCGCCCACGATGTCTTCTGCGCGGCGGCGAAGAGCAGGGGCGGCAGGAAGAGGGGGAGGACGAGCTCGGGATCGATGGCCACCTCGGCGAAGGTGGGGATGAACGCACCGGCGATGCCGATGAGGACCATGAGCGCCGGCCACGGAAGTTTGAGCTTCTGCCCCAACCCGACCACCACCGAGGTGGCGGCACCGAATCCGATGATCATCAGCAGTGTGGTCATGCCAGTCCCTCCGAATCGCTCCCACCGGGGCAGACGTGTCCGGAGGCGGGCGGAAATCGTCTGCGCAGATTCCGCGCCGGGCCCGGCGACCTTTGGCAGAATGAGGCTATGTCGGAATCAATTGTATTCGCGCAGCTCGACGACGGAGTCGCGTCCGTGACGATCAACCGGCCGTCCACGCGCAACGCACTGTCGCGTGAGGTCATGGAAGACCTCATCGACACCCTCACCGAGTTGGGGCAGCGTATCGATGTGCGCGCGGTCATCCTCATCACCGCCGGTCATGTGTTCAGCTCCGGTCATGATCTCACCGAGATCCGCGGGGCGGATCTGGAGACGCAGCAGACCACGTTCGACGCCTGTGCCCGACTGATGCAGCTCATCCAATCCATCCCGCAGCCGGTCATCGCGCAGGTGCAGGGTGTGGCCACGGCGGCCGGCTGCCAGCTGGTGGCGAGCTGCGATCTGGCCGTTGCCGCCGAGTCCGCCAGATTCGCAACTCCGGGAGTGAAGATCGGTCTGTTCTGTTCGACTCCGATGGTGGCCCTCTCCCGGGCGGTGCCGGCGAAGCAGGCGATGCGGATGCTGCTGACCGGTGATTTCGTGACCGCCGAGGATGCGCTGAAGTTCGGTCTCGTCTCCGATGTCGTCGTCGACGCCGACCTCGAGTCCGCCACCTTGGAATTGGCTCTCAGGGTCGCGTCCGCCTCGTCGGCTACAGTTGCCCTAGGAAAGGCCGCGTTCTACGAACAGCGGGAGCTGCCTGTGGCCGATGCCTATGCGCGGATGTCGCAGGTGATGGCGGACACTGCCGTCGCGGCCGATGCGCAGGAAGGGATCGACGCCTTCCTGACGAAGAGGGAGCCGCAGTGGCAGCACCGCCGCTGAGGCGGCGGGTGTGAAGATGAGAAAGGGAATGTCGTGGCGGTGATTGTGACCGGAGCCAGCGGCTTCATCGGTGGTGCCATTGCACGGGCGCTCGCCGACAGGGACGAAACAGTCTACGCGCTGTGCCGGCGAGATCCCGAGATCCCCGGGGTGAACTTCCAACACTGGGACATCACCGAACCCGCGTCCGCCTCGGTGACCTCCCTGGCCAAGAATGTGACCGCGGTCTTCCACTGTGCTGGAATCGCGTCCGTCAGCGCCGATGACGACGCTCTCTACAACGTGAAGGTGACGGGCACACGTCATGTCCTCGATGCGTTTCCGAAGGCCCGCATCGTCCACGTGTCCTCGACGACGGTGTACTCCGAGTCCGAACCCCACGCCGAGCTGTGGGAGGAAGCCGGGCCGAAGGACCCCAACGACTTCGCCGACGCATACTCTCGCACTCATGCTCTCGCCGAGCAGCTCGTCATGAGGATCCGTCCCGATGCTGCGATCCTGCGCCCCGCGGCCGTCTACGGTCCCAGGGAGACGATGCTCATGCCGTTCCTGTCGCGGATGTCGAAGAAGGGTGTCCTGCGGCTGCCCGGCGGCGGCAGGCAGAAGATCACCCTGACGCATGTCGACAATGTGGTGCGGGCCGCGCTCGCCTGCCTCGACGTGCCTTCGGCAGCGGGTCCCTTCAATATCGGTGACCCGATTCCGTACCGGCTCAAAGAGGCGATTGTCACTCACTTTGCGCGGATGGACTATGACCAGGTCGTCATCGAGGGTGTTGCGAAGGACAAGGCACTGGTGGCGGCGAAGCTCGGGCTCAAGATCAAGGGCGTGTTCAAACGCGGAGACCGCGCGAAGCTCTTCCTCGTCAGATACCTGCAGTCGGACCGGACGTACAACCTGTCCCGGCAGCAGCGGGTGCTCGGCATCTCGACCACCCAGCACCTCATCCCGTCTCGCCTGCAGTAGGACGCCAGGGCTCAGAGGCGGTTCCGGTTCGAGCCGCAGGTGCGCGTCTGCCTTGGGCCCAGGCCGCCGGACGTGTCAGACTGGCCCGCAGTTCAGCTGGGGTTGAGCCGACCGCGGTTCCTGTCATCGCTTGAGGCCGTGCTGGGCGGCGACGATCTTCGACACGAGCTCACGTGGAAGCGCACGCCCCAGCAGAAACGGCAGCGGTGCCCTGCTGCCGACGGCGTAGAACTCCCGCGGCCTCGGCGCGATGATCGCATCGACGATCGTGGCCGCAACCTTGGCCGCCGGAATGCCGCCGCGCTCGTTGGCGTCGAGGTGCTCGAGCATCGTCGTCACGTCCTGCGTATAGGGCGAGCCCTCTTCGAGGTACTTCGTCCGGCGCATCCCGATACCCGTGGCGATCGATCCCGGTTCGACGGTGCTCACCCAGACGCTGAAGGGCGAGAGCTCCTGCCGAGCCGCCGTGGCGAAAGCGCGCAGAGCCGCCTTCGCCGCCGAATAGGAACTGCGGTGGGCCAGTGGGAAGCTGGCGAGCATCGACCCGACCATGATGATGCGCCCCGCCTGCCGTGCACGCATTCCGGGCAGTACGAGTTGGCTCAAACGAACGGGGCCGAACACATTCGTGCGGAAGAGCCGTTCGATGGCATCAGCCGGGAGCTCTTCGAACGGACCCGACTGGCTCTCACCGGCATTGTTGATGAGCACATCGATGCCGTCGAGCAGGCCGAGTTCCTCGAGCTCCGTGGCCAGTCGGTCGGGGCCGTCGGGATCGGCGAGATCCAGTGGAAGATAGCGGACACCGGGGATCCGATCGGCGGGGGAGATGCGGTCGGGGTTTCGGCCGGTTGCCAGCACCGTGCAGCCTTTCGCCGCCAGCGCCTCGGCGACGGCTCGACCGATTCCCGAGGTGCCGCCGGTGACGAGGACGGTGAGATCTGACTGCGTGCTGCTGGTCACGAGTGCGCTCCTTCGCCTGGTGCAGACCCACTTTCCGGTCGCCCAGATGTCACTGCACGGCCCGCCTGCTCTGCGGCGGCGCGTCCGGCGCGGAGGCCGGAGAAGATGCACCCGCCGAGGAACGTTCCCTCGAGTGCGTTGTACCCGTGCATTCCGCCGCCCCCGAAACCGGTGACCTCGCCGGCAGCGTAGAGGCCCTGAATCTTTTCGCCGGATCCCGCCAGCACCTGCCCGTCGAGGTTCGTCTCCAGTCCGCCGAGAGTCTTGCGCGACAGCAGGCTCAGACGCACCGCGATGAGCGGACCGTGTGCCGGGTCGAGGATCTTGTGCGGTTTGACCGCACGCACGATCTTGTCGCCGAGGTAGGACCGAGCATTGTGGATGGCCTGGACCTGCGCGTCTTTCGAGAACGCGTGCTCGGTCTGCCGGTCCCTCTGCCGGATCTGTGCGATGAGGTGGTCGTGATCGATGACCGGTCCGCGGGAGCGCTCGTTCATTCCCGCGACCAGTTCCTCGGTGGTCTCGGCCACGACGAAGTCGGAGCCGTACTTCTTGAAGGCCTCGATCGGTCCCGGAGCATCGGAGGAGCGCACCCGATCGAGCGTGATCCGAATGTCCTTCTCCGTGAGGTCCGGGTTCTGCTCCGAACCGGAGAGCGCGAATTCCTTGCGGATGATCGACTCATTGAGCACGAACCACGAATAGTCGTGCCCGGTCTCAAGGATCGTGTGCATCGTCCGATTCGTATCGAAGCCGGGATAGTTCGGTGCCGGGAACCGATTGCCCTCGGCATCGAACCACATCGACGACGGTCCCGGAATGATGCGGATCCCGTGCCCCGGCCAGATCGGATTCCAGTTCTCGATGCCCTCCGTGTACGCCCAGATCCGGTCCCGGTTGATGAGGCTGGCTCCGGCATCCTCGGCGATCTGCAGCATCCGCCCGTCCACATGAGCGGGCACTCCGGCGAGCATCGTATCCGGGAACTCGCCGAGGCGGTCGACCG
Source organism: Brevibacterium sp. H602 (assembly GCF_051172395.1). Classification (NCBI taxonomy): domain Bacteria; kingdom Bacillati; phylum Actinomycetota; class Actinomycetes; order Micrococcales; family Brevibacteriaceae; genus Brevibacterium; species Brevibacterium sp. H602. The sequence continues at coordinate 96,657 of NZ_JBPIZD010000014.1, forward strand.
GCCAGTACTTCTTCATCAGATCGAAATTGTGCCCGATGCCGCCGGTGGTGACGATGACCGCGGGTGCCCGGAGTTCGAAGTCGGCGATTTCGTCGCGGTTCGATTCGACTCCGCGGGCCGTGTGACTGGGGGCGAGCGTCCGCCCGCGGACACCGACGACGGCTCCATCCTCGGTGATGAGTTCGTCCACGCGGTGACGGAAAGCGAACTCGACGAGTCCCGCGGCCTCCGCGGTCTCGACCGGTTCACGGAAGACTCGGACCACCTCGGGGCCGGTGCCCCAGGTGAGGTGGAAACGGGGCACGGAATTGCCGTGTTCACCCGCCCCGGACCCACCGCGTTCGGCCCAACCGACGATCGGCGTCAGGCGTAGGCCGAGGTCACGCAGGTACTGGCGCTTCTCGCCGGCGGCGAACTCGAGGTAGGCCTCCGCCCATTTCCGGGGCCAATGATCCTCATCGCGGTCGAATCCCGCCGAGGTGGCCCAGTCGTCCTTGGCGAGCTCGAGCGAATCGTGGATGCGCAGTCGCCGCTGTTCGGGGGAGTCGATGAGGAAGAGCCCGCCGAGGGACCAGAACGCCTGTCCGCCGAGGTTGGCGCGGTTCTCCTGATCGAGGATGAGTACCCGCTTGCCGGCCTGGGTGAGCTCATGGGCGGCGACGAGTCCGGCGAGCCCGGCTCCGACGATGATCGCATCGGGGGAGGGGCGGCCCGGAGCGGAGAGATCTCCAGCGGAGCTGTCGCCGCGGTCACCGGCTGTGGGGGACGGGTCCGTGCTGCCGAAAGAACTCATCGTCGACTCCTCTGTCGCATTCGTCGGCGGGTGAACCGACTTAAGTGTGCGCAGATTGCCCGAAACAGACCAGATTCCGGCAATCTGCGCACACTTACCTACCAGTAGGCTTCAGTATTGCAGATTCGGCGGCGAGTAGGGGACGATCAGGCGCCGCGTTCAGCAACGAGCCGGGACGGGGCACCGCACCACACGTTCAGGCGCCCAGGGTCTTCTCCAGCCAATCGGCGGCTGCGGCGAATGACTCGTCCGTCGTCGTCGGGTCGATCGGCACCACTGCTCCGTCAGAGCTCGGGTAGCTGCCGAGGAAGTGCAGCTTGAGGGCCGCCCGGTGGACACCCTGCAGGGCCTCGGCCATGCGTGCCTCATGGATGTGTCCGAGCAGGTCGATCGAGAACTGGTAGAGGCCCAGCCCGTCACCGGTCGGCCGGGATTCGATGCGGGACATATTGATCCCGCGGCTGGAGAACTGTTCGAGCAGTTCGAGCAGCGAACCCGCCCGGTCCGAGCGCAGGGCCGCGACGATGGTCGTCTTATCGGCCCCTGTCGGAGCGGGCAGCGGACCCGGGCGGGTGACCACGACGAATCGGGTGACGGCGTCTTTGCGGTCGCCGATGTCCTCGGCGACGATCTCGAGTCCGTAGCGCTGAGCGGCCAGGGCCGGGCAGACGGCAGCCATATGGTCGCCGGCGTCATTGGCCAGGTCCCGGGCGGCCGCGGCAGTCGAGGACGTCGGCAGGTAGACGGCTTCGGGGAAGTTCTCGTTCATGAACGCCCGCACCTGTGCCTCGCCGTGCGGGTGCGAACCGAAGGAGGAGATCTCCTCCCTGGTGGTGCCGGGTTTGACGGCGAGGACGAAGCGGACGGGCACGACCACCTCGGCGATGATCTGCAGACGTCCGTTCTCGGTCAGGGCATCGATCGTGGCGGGCACCCCGCCTTCCAGGGAGTTCTCGATCGGCACGACCGCGGCATCGCAGTCGCCCTCGAGCACCGCGTCGAGCGCCGAGGGGGCATTGCGCATCGGGTGCGTCGTGGCCTCGGCGCGCAGGTTCCGGGAGTCGAGGAAGCTGAGCAGGGCCGCCTCGGTGAAAGTGGCCTCCGGGCCGAGGTACGCGAAACGGTTGAGGCTCACTTGCCGGTCTCCTTGTGGTTATCGCCGTTCCGCTTCGCGCGGAGGCGGCGGACGAGGATGGCGCGGGCGACATCGCGGTACTGGGCAGCGCGGTGCAGCTGGGCTTTCAGATCGCGACCGGTGACGCGGTGGTGGAGGTCGCATTCGACCTCTTCCACGCGCAGTCCGGCGTTGACGACGTCGATGGTCATGGCCGCCTCGACTCCCCATCCGGCGGCGAAGGGCAGGGCCGCGTCGAAGGCCTCCCGCGACAGGCAGCGCATGCCCGACAGGGGCTGGGTGGCGTCGAATCCGGAGAGTTCGGCGATGCCCTTCTTCGCCAGTCCGACGACGAAGCCGAAGCCTCCGCCCTTGCGCTTCTGCGCGGGCAGGATCGCGATCGTCATGTCCGCTGAACCGGCGAGCACAGGCTCGGCCAGGGGAGCGGTGTTGATGGCGGAGTCTTCGAGGTCGCCGTCGATGAACAGCAGCGCCCGGTGGTGCGGGTCGATGCCCGGATCGGCGTCGGAGATCTCCCGATTGCGCAGTGCGAAGGCTCCGGTCATCATGGCCGCAGCCTTGCCTTTGTTCTTCGGGTGGGTGATGACCTCAGCGCCGGCCCGGCGGGCCCGAGTCCCCGTGTCGTCAGCCGATCCGTCGTCGACGACGAGGACCAGGTCGACCCCGGGGATCTGCTTGGCCGCAGCGACGGTGGCACCGATCCGCTGGGATTCGTTCATCGCGGGGATGATGGCGGCGACCGCCTCGGGGGCGGGGTGCGGCTGTGCGCTCATGTCGGTTCTCCTGTCCGTCACCATCACCGAGGCGGGGCACCCTTTTTCGGGTCCCGCCTCGGTGATGGGGTGGTGACGGATATCAGTGGATGGTCAGCTGGCGGGACACGATGCCCGAGCGGACGCGGCGGGCCTCGGTGCTCATCGGCTCGGTCGTGTTCAGCGCTTCGTCGAGGCGCTTGCCGAACACGGCGATGGGCTCTTCGACGTCGTCGACCTGGGTGCCGAACTCGAGTTCCCAGACTGGGACGATGATGCCGTGGGCGCGGAAGTAGCCGAGGAAGGTGCCGATTCCGCCGAGGTCGTTGGCGTTCTCGGCCTGCAGGCGGGCCATCGCATCGACGACGCGGTCCTCGCCTTCGGGGCGGGCCCAGCGGACGTAGGTGCGGCCGGACATCTCGGTCCAGTAGGCGGAGTCGACGGAGGCGAGCTTCTCGGTCGGAGCCACGGAGTCGTTGGCCTGCTGGAGGGCGGCGGCCACGTCGGCATCGGACTCGGCTTCGGGCAGGGCCCAGTAGTCGAAGTTCTCGAGCACGCGGACGTCGAACGGATGAGAGGTGTCGAGGATGTCCTGCAGGCGCGGGCCCTCGCCGGGTTCGGTCGTCGCCTCGATGGAGGTGCCGGGTTCGGCATCGACGGCGGCCAGCAGTCCGCGGGCGACATCGCGGGAGGCGTCGGTCGAGGACACGGGCACCTGCATTCCGGCCAGGATCTCACCGTCGTCGCGGTGCCACGCCTGCCATGCCGCGGGCAGCAGGGACGTGATGGTCACCTCGTGGCCGCCGTATTCCTCGGTCAGCCTCGCGGTCGCGGTGGCCGCGGGCACGAGCTCACGCAGGCAGATGAGGTCGGCTTCGAACGGCAGGTCCGCGAACGGACGTGCGACGAATGCCGTGGCCTGCGCCCTGGCGAGGCGTTTGGCGATGAGTTCTTCCTTGGAGCGCTTCGACTTCTTTCCCATGGGACGCAAGTCTAGTCGGTGCGGCGGTTGCTGGGCTGTCGGGTCCGCAGGCGTGCCTGTGGCGGCGGGGTCAGATGCGTCGACCGCGACCGAGTGAAGAAAGGCCGACCGCGACTGAGCGCAGACAGTCCGGGCCGCTGCGCGACCTTCGACCTCAGCCGTCGTGGCCGACGGGAATGAAGTAGCGCGTGTTGTTCGACTCGTCCATGCGCACCTGCAGCTTGTCGCCCGGATGGGGGAACGCAGAGCGCTCCGGATTGTCGGGAGTCAGCCCGAGCGTCTCCAGGCGGATGACGCCGTGGCGGCCCACCTCGTCGGCGGCGAGGACATAGGAGTGGTTGAGCTCGCGGATGGTGACCTCGATGGCCGGATCGGTCGGTTCGTCCGCCTCGGCGAAGGCTCGGGGAGGGGCGGAATTGCCCATGCCCAGATACGCGCCGGCATCATCGGCGATATACCCGGCCACGGAATCGGCCTGCGCCATCAGCCCGGCGAGGATCACCGACAGCCGTTCCTGCTGGGCATCGGATTTCAGGGCCTGCCCGGGTTTGAACAGGTGCTCCTCGGCGAGCACGCACCACGCGTCCTGCATGATCGTGCGCAGCTGGAGTTCGACGAGGACGGAGGGCTCGGAATCGAAGGGAACCTCGACGATGAGGTGGCGGCCGCGGTATCCGGAAGGTTTCGGGGTCGCGGAATAGTCGCGCACCTCGGCGATGGAGAGGTTCGTATCGTCACTCACCGCGGCGAGCAGATCCCACAGGGCCGACTGTTCGCGCTCGGTGCGGCAGATGACACGGGCGCCGACGACATCGATGACCTGATTCTCGACCTCGACGGATTCGTGGATCTCGTCATTGGCATCGGCGAGCTTGCGTCGCAGCTTCTCGCCCGTGCGCAGCCGATCCTTGATCCGACCGTCGACGACGCGCACTCGATCCCCGGAGAGCAGGGCGGACGAAGCACGGACGGACTCGACCCAGTCATTGACCGTCTCGAGGGCGGCTCTCCAGGTGGACTCACGCCGGTCGTAGGCTTCGTCGACCAATTCGCGGACAGTTGCTGACATCCTCGTCACCTTCCTAGCTCCTGATTCAACTTCACCAGAAGAGAGGAGAGATGTCTATGGCTTCGACGCTGAAGTTGCGCCGGGGTGCCGAAAGGTGAGACGGCAGTCCGAAATCACCGAGGCGGGAAGGCTCAGACCTCGTAGTCGACGATGACGGGAGCGTGATCGGACGCGCCCTTGCCCTTGCGCTCCTCGCGGTCGATCTCACCGGCGGTCGCGGTCTTCGCCAGTGCCTGCGAGGCGAGCTGGAAGTCGATGCGCATGCCCTGCTTCTTCGGGAAGCGCAGCTTCTGGTAGTCCCAGAAGGTGTAGACGCCGGGTCCGGGCGTGAACTGTCGAGTGACCTCGGTCAGGCCGGCTCCGAGCAGATCGTCGAAAGCGGCGCGTTCGGCATCCGAGACGTGGGTGGCGCCGTCGAACTCGGCCATGTCCCAGACGTCCTCGTCGAGCGGGGCGACGTTGAAGTCACCGCAGAGGACGAGTTTCTTCTCCGGTTCGGCGCTCAGCTGAGCGGCGATATCGGCCGTCAGCGCCTTGTACCACTCCAGCTTGTAGCCGTAGTGAGGGTGATCGAGTTCGCGGCCGTTGGGCACATAGAGCGAATAGACGCGCACATCGTTGCAGGTCACTGACAGCGCCCGGGCTTCGACGACGGGTTCTTCCGAGCCGAAGGCAGGGATGTCCTTGAACCCGATCTCGGTGTCGGCCAGTCCCACGCGCGAGGCGATGGCCACACCGTTCCACTGGTTGAGGCCGTGATAGCTGACCTCGTAGCCGCGCTCGGTGAACAGCTCCTCGGGGAACTGCGAGTCCTTGCACTTGAGTTCCTGGATGGCCAGGACATCGACATCCGAGCGATCCAGCCAGCCCCCGATGCGGTCGTGGCGGGCACGGATCGAGTTCACATTCCACGTAGCGATTCTCACCCTCCCACCCTAAGCCGTCCGCGCCGGAGGTGAAAGCGGGGTGCGGGCGCTCACCGCGGGGCGGCTCGATAGAATCGGGACCATGCCTGAAGCTCCCAATGAACACCTCGGCCACGACGGTGCCGACTACCCGGACTCCTACTATGTGCGGCTGTCCGAGGACCGCCTCGTCTCCACTCTGCACAGCCAGGGCGCTTGGCAGCCCGGCGAGCAGCACCTCGCGCCCGCCTCGGGGATGGTGCTCGCCGAGATCGAACGTCGCCTGCCCAGCGACAAGCTCATCTCCCGGGTAACCTTCGACGTCCTCGGCGTCATCCACTCCGGTGAGTTCACCATCGACGTCAACGTCGTCCGCCCCGGCCGCACCATCGAACTCGTCGAAGCGCATATGCGCCACGGGGAGCGCACCAGCGTGACCGCTCGAGTGTGGCGGCTGCAGGCCTCAGACACCGAGGCGGTCGCCGGCGACGAATGGTCGCCGATGCCGCCCGTGTCCGAAGTGCCCGAAGTCCCGTTCACCGGCCGCTGGGGTGGGGGCTTCATCGCGTCGCTCGAAGGACGTCAGGGAGCGGACGCCCATCCCGGCTGCGCACAGTCCTGGGTGCGCAGTCCCTATCCTCTCGTCGACGGCGAGATCGACCCGCCGACCGCGGCCTTCGTCAAGTTCGTCGACACCGCCAATGGCCTGGCCGTCCGCGAGGACCCGAAGACGACGTTCTTCCCGAACGTCGACCTCTCGATCCACCTCACCCGCGTGCCCGGGGGCGGCTGGGTCGGCTTCGACACGAAGGTGGCCTTCGGGCCGACCGGCCTGGGCCAGACGACGAGCGTGCTCAGCGATGCGGCCGGCCCCATCGGCACGGCCGTGCAGTCCCTGACCGTCCGCCGAGGTCAAGGCGCAGTATGAGTCCGCGGCCGCGTGCCCTCATCACCGGGGCGAGCGCCGGGCTGGGACGCGGCTATGCCCGCACCCTGGCCGCCGAGGGGTACGACCTCGTCCTCGTCGCCCGGGATGAGGCCCGGTTGGAGAGCTTGGCTGCGCAGCTGCGGACCTCGCAGGACATCCACGCCGAGGCGGCCGTGGCCGACCTGTCGACCCGTGACGGTATCGACGCGGTCAGCGAGATCATCGCGACGCAGCCGATCGATGTGCTCATCAACAACGCCGGCTTCGGCCTGCGCGGGACACTGTTGGATTCCGATGCTGCCGAGCTCGATGCGCTCGATCGGGTGCTCACCGGGGCGGTGAGGGAGCTGTCGCTGGCGGCGGCCCGGCCCATCCGGGCCCGCGGTCGAGGAGGCATCATCAATGTCTCCTCGCTGGCGGCGGTGACGACGATGGGACAGTACGCCGCCTCGAAGGCCTCGACTCTGGTGTTCACCGAGGCGCTCGCCGGGGAGCTCAGGGACAGCCCGGTGACGGTCACCGCCGTTCTGCCCGGTTTCATCCGGACGGAATTCCACAGCCGCCTCGGCGTGGAGCGTCCGGGCCCCGGCCTGATCTGGCTCAGCATCGATCAGGTGGTGCGGGAGTCGCTTCGCGATGCGCGGGCAGGCAAGGTCGTCTCGGTACCGGGGTGGGGATACCGTCTGGCCGCGCTCGTCGCTCCGGTGGTGCCGCGCCCGCTCATGCGCTGGGGATCGACCGGATTCTCCTTCGCCCGCACTCGCGATCGCTGAGTCGGGATTCGCCGCGTGCGCTCGTCGGCATGACGTTCGCCAGCGGTGATCGCTTCGCACCCGCGATCGCTGAGTCGGGTCTCGCATGACGTGCCGGCGGTCATCGTCCGAAGGTCGTGCGCGCGTTGCGAGATGTGACCTATATGCAATTTTCGGCAGGAGCGGCGCAAGTGAGTTGAGGATTGAACTATCTGGAGTTGAGCCTGTGACCAGGGGTTTTATTCTGATCGCTTCTATGCTATAGAGCCCGACAGGATTCAAGACGGTGCGTGAGATTCTTTACAAGCGACACGAAAGTGTGGTCAAATTAATGTGTTCGCCCGGTGGGGATCGGGTGGACATAACGGACGTATGGGGATGCGTCCGGGTACTCGAGGGGAGTGCTGCGAGGACCCCGGGATGTCGCGATTACGCGCCCCGGGGTTCTTGTCATTCACAGCAGTATTTCGCGAAAACCTGCCTGACTTCAGGTCACTATCGGACATCCGAACCCAAATCCAGGTCACCATCGGATACTTCCCCTCTGTGTCAGGCTGGTTGTGAGCCACCCCGGATAAGAGAGGAACCGGAGCATCATGGCCATCACCCCTGGATACACTGTCGAAGAGATCCGAAACTTCGTCTACCAACACGGGAAGATCCCACACGGGTATAAATCCCTGTGGTTAGCGGAGCAAGAGTTCAGCCTTCACCAATTCAGGAAATGGCGACTAGCGACATTCAACGGTGACCTCGACCGTGGCCTGATCCCACGGTCACGGGCAGGCAAAGTTCCCTACAACCCGAGGCAACTGATGCAATCATCAATCGAAGAAAACCAAGCCAAACGTATCGCCGAACTCGAAGAACGCAATGCTCAACTCGAGGCAGCGAACGAAGCCTTGGGAAAAGCTATCGGGCTCTTGCACGATCGGAACGCACAAGAGCCCGACGTAACCCCGACGACGCCGAAGCCGAGCAATTCCTGACCATCGAGAACTCCCTGGTCATCGAACTGGCTGACGTTCTGTCCTCACAGCGGAAAGCATTGGCGCTGGTCGGCCTGGCCCGATCAGTGTGGCACTACCGGGTCAACCCTCGGCCCCGACTAACTGACCCGATCGAGCAGAAGCAGCGAGACTACTCGACGCGGATCGGTGCTGCCGACCGGCAGAGCATCGAGGAGTGGATCCAGGCCGGTTGGCTGCAGGGTCGGTCAGTGGATGCGTCGTTTGCACGAGCGTGGGACGAGGGTGTGATGGTGGCATCCAGGCGCACGTGGTGGCGTATTGCTGAAGCGATTGTGGATCAGTCGCAGCGGCCCCGGATCCCGTCCCGGGGTGAGACGAGGACGCCCCGAGTGGCACCTGTGCTGGTGGCTACCCGGCCGGGGCAGGTGTGGAGTTGGGACATCACGGATGTGAAGTCGGTCTGGAGTCGGGTGACGTACAAGGCGTACTCGATCATCGATATCTTCTCCCGCAAGATCGTCGGTTACCGGGTCGAGTCCCGCGAAGTCGATGATTTGGCTGTTGAGATGTTTGAGGCCGCGATCGCCGAGCACGGTGTGCCTGAGTTTGTGCATGCCGATTCGGGAGCGGCGATGAAGTCGAATGCGTTGAAGAACGCACTCGAGGCCTACGGGGTGGAGTTATCGCATAACCGACCGTATGTGTCGAATGACAACCCGTATTCGGAATCGGAGTTTCGGACGATGAAGTATCGCCCGGACTATCCGAAGACGTTTGAATCACTTGAGGCAGCTAGAGCCCACATCGATGCCTATGTCGTCTGGTACAACACGGAGCACCGGCATTCAGGGATCGGGTTGTTCACCCCGAATCAGGTCCATGACGGGTCGTGGGAGGAGGCGTGGAACGCCCGGGTGAAGGCGAATAATGAGTATTACGCTAGGCATCCCGAGCGTTTCCATGCGCCACCCCAGGTGCCGAGGCCGGCCGGTGTGGTCGGTATCAATTACGAACCAGTATTAGTTGAAGTCCAAGAAATCACTGCTGAAGCAGCGTGAGTGACTCCAAACAGCTTGACACCCCGCGTTCTGCGCGCGAAATTATCCGATAGTGACCTAGTTCGGCGGGGCTACTGGATGCTGACGCTGCGCTGGCGGCGCGAGCGGGTGCGGGCGATGCCGATCTCCAGGGCCACCGCGCTCAGCGGGGACCCGAGTGCCGTTGCGGCATTGCCGGCGGCGCGCTCGGCGACTTCGGCGATGATCGCATCGATGTCGGCGCGTTCATCTGCGTCGACGTGGATGAGCAGCTCCGGACTCCGCGCGGTGCCGCGCAGAATCACCGTGGCGTCGGAGACTCCGTCGGTGGATTCGAGGTCGGCGGCGACCGCCTCGGCGATGACCTCCGCATTCACCGTGGTCAGACCCGTGCGGGCATCGGCCTGCATCCGGAAGGGCTTCGCGAAGTCCTTCCGCGGGACCTGCACGCTCAGCCAGCGGAGCCCGATGATCGCGAGGATGAGAGCCACGACCACGGCGATGAGCGCCGAATAGGGCAGCGCCAGCACCGAGGCGACCGGACCGAGATCCGCTCCCGCCTCCAGGGCAGGGGCGATCGGGGCGGCGAGACCGAACCCGATGGCGAGCACTGCCAGTCCGGCGAGCAGAGCGATGAGGCCGAGGATGATCAGTCCCGTGCGGTTGGCAGCGGCGGCCGTGCGTCTCATGACTGACTCCTTCTGGCCTGGACCTTCACCGTGGGGGTGCGGTCGAATGAGATCGAGGCGAAGCGGTCCTTGACGGCGGCTTCGACCTCGGCGCGGATCGGCTCAACGTCGCGGATAGGCGTCGAGAACGTCACGATCGTCGACTTCGCGTTCGACGAGGCCTTGACCCCGCTGACGCCGTCGACCCCATCGGCGGCTGCGGCCGCGATCTGCGACAGCGCCGAGGTGGGCAGGGCGACCTCGAAATCACCGATGTTTTCTGACCCAGCGGCTCTCACGCCGAAGATCCGGCGCGCTCCGGGGGAGACGCCGAGGATGAAGGCGATGAGTCCGAGCAGAGCCAGGATGGCACCGACCGCGATGACGACCGCGGAATTCCAATGCAGGTTCCCGGCCGCCTCGGCGATGCCGGAACCCGGCGCTTCGATCAGTGCGGCTGCGACGGATCCGTTGCTCACGAATGCGGCGATGCCGGCCCAGCCGAGTCCCACGGCGAGGAACAGCAGGATGAGAGCGACGACCACGGCGGGGCCGATGCGGGAGGGCCCCTTGCGCAGCAGGCGGGTGCTCATTGCAGGCGATTCCTTCCTCGATTCGCACCGGAGGATTCCAGGGCGAGCCACCGCACGCTGATGTCGACCTGGCGGACGGTGACACCGGTGAGGCGTTCGACTTCGTGACTCAGGGTGGAGCGGACGTGTTCGGTCGCCTCGGCGATGGGGGTGGGGTAGGCCAGACCCAGCTGGACGGCGAGCGTACAGCTGCGTCCGGACAGGGTGACATCCACGGACGGGCGCGTGTCCAGGCTGGAACTCGCTCCGATTCCGAAGAGACCCGAGCTCGTGCCGCCGACGCCGGGCAGGTCTTTGAGCACCTGCCCGGCGGTGCGCTCCACGACCTTGTCCGCGATGGTCAGGCCGCCTCGGCGAGCTGGAGCGTCGTCGAGTATCGGGGCCACGGTGCTACCTCCGCGTGGTCGAGCGTGAGCTCAGCGCGGACAAGTCGAGACGTCCGTCGAGGACGAGGCCGACGACCAGGCCGAGCCCGCCGCAGATGGCGACGACGAGGAACGCGAGGAAACCGCCGAAGTAGGCGACGATTCCCAGCGTCAGGCCGACGAGGAGTCCGATGAGAGTTTTCGACATGGCATTCCTTCTGCCGAGGTGGTGCTGCGGATGAGGGTCAGTTGAGTTCCGGCGAATCCTTGGCCGGAGCCTCTTCGTCGTCCTCGGGCAGGTGGACGTCGGTGACGTCGATGTTGACCTCGACGACCTGGAGTCCGGTGCCCTGTTCGACGGCGCGGACGACGTTGCGGCGGATCGCCTCGGCGACGTCGACGATGGAGGTGCCGTATTCGACGACGATGGTGAGGTCGATGGCGGTCTGCTTCTCACCCTTCTCCACGGACACTCCGCCGGAGACGTTGGTCTGCGAGCCGGGGATGCGGTCGGTGAGGGTGTCGAAGGCGCGGCGTGCGGCATTGCCCATTCCGTAGACGCCGGGGACCTCGCGGGCGGCGATTCCGGTGAGCTTGGCGACGACGTTCTCGGCGATGGTGGTGGTGCCCATGTCGGTGACGAGCGGGCTGCGCACGTCATCGTTCTGGGTGGTCTGGGCCTTCTGGTTCGAATCGGACTGCTTTGGTTCCGGCATCGTTCTTCCTTTTCGTTGGAGGTGCATGCGGTTCGCAAGTCCTTCGGCTGAAGGATGCTTACACAGGTACAGACGCGGCCTCGATGAAATCCTCACGCGGTGTTCGCAGAAATTTTTCGCCGGAGCGGAATTTTCGCCGAGGCGGCCGGCCGGTTCCGCGGCACCCGTGGCCTACGATGGGGATATGACAAGGGGAGATGATCGTTTCGACATCGTCACCCTGGTCGTGCGCGCTCGCGAGGGTGACATCGCCTCGTTCGAGGCCCTCGTCGACGAATACGAGCGGAAGCTGCTGCGTTTCGCCTGGCGTGCGCTCGGGGATCGGCAGGATGCCGAGGATGTCGTTCAGGACACGCTCGTCAAGGCGTGGCGATCGCTCGATGCGCTGTCGGAACCCGCGGCCTTCGGCACGTGGATCTATCGGATGGCCTCGAATCGCTGCACCGATGTGCTGCGCCGACGCACATCCCGGCCCTCGGATGCATCGGACCCCGAGGATCTGGGCCATCACGTCGACGGCACCGCTTCGGTCGAACGGTCCGTCGAGGCACGCACGGCGCTCGAGCACTTCTCCGCGATTCTGCAGACCCTGTCCTCGGAGCAGCGTGTAACGTGGGTGCTCCACCAGATGGAAGGTCTCAGCTACGCCGAGGTCGCCGAGACCTTGGGAATCAGCGAAGGCAGTGTGCGCGGACGCATCCACCGCGCCCGAACCGCCATCGCTGAGGGCATGGAAGGATGGGTATGAGCGACGAGTCCGTCAACGCCACGGACGCTCACCTGCGCGGCATCATCGACGAATACATGGGGGCCTTCGAACCCGACCCCGCCGAATCCGTCGGCCTGCGCGAACGCATCCTCCAGATCGTGCGCGAGGACGCGGCGCTGGCACCGGCCACGAAGCTGACGACCGAACGCGGCAATCCCTTCCGGATCTCGACGGCGGAGGTGCGCGGAATCATCCGCGAGGCCGTCGACTCCGTGCCCGGGATCCGCGCCCGCAGCGTGAATCCGACCCCTGCGGGCGAGCCGGAGGGCAGCGCCGTCGAGGTGGCGCTGACCGTGACGATGAGCGCGGGCACGGCTTTCGTCTCCGCCGCCGAGGATGTCCGCCGCAGCGTCGCCGGTGCCCTGACCGCGCAGCTGGGGATCCCCGCGCTGCGGATCGACGTCACTGTCGAGGACGTATTCGTCGACGAGGAGGCCGCCGATGACTGAGAAGCCGAGGACCGAGAAGCCGAGAATCGGAACCGAGACCTCACGTGGATTCGACGAGGAGGCGGTCTCGGCACGCCTGACCGAATCCGTCACCGGAGTCGACGGCGTCACCGGCCTGGCGCCGGGTCTGCGGGACATGATCGCCAACGCGGCCGCGCGAGTGATGCGCCGGACCGGATCCGAACCGCTGCGCGTCGAGGTCTGGAGATCCGGTGAGGACCTCAGCGTCCGGATCGACGCGCACCTCGACGACAGTCGGCCCGTGACCGAGATCGTCGATGAGCTCTTCGCCGTCATCGCCGTCGACCTGCAGGCTGCGGTCGACGGACCCATCGGGGAGATCGACATCGACGTGCACATCGTCAGCCGCAGCCGCTGAGCTCTCGCGGCGGGTTGCGAGCGGCACTCAAGACGCGAACGGCACAGAAAAAGGTGGACAGCCCAAGTTAGAAACTGGGCTCTCCACCTTTTTCTGGGCTGTTGCCGGCGGGCCGTCTGCGGCTGTGTTGGGCCGCAGTGGGGCACCGCCGGGCAGCTTGCGGCTGTCCTGAGGCTGTTCCTGCTCAGTCGGCCTTGCTCTTCGAGCGTCCGGTGATGAGACCCCAGACGATGAGCACGATCAGCGAGCCGCCGATCGCGCACAGCCAGGACGACAGTGAGAAGAACTTATCCATCTGGACGCCGAAGATCATGCCGCCGAGCCAACCGCCCAGCATGGCTCCGACGACGCCGAGGATGAGCGTGGCGAAGAAGCCGCCGCCCTGTTTGCCGGGCAGGATCGCCTTAGCGATGGCTCCGGCGATGAGTCCGAGGATGAGATATGCGATGAAACCCATGTTGCTCACGTCCTTCCTGAAGGCACTTGACCGGCTGGGTTGCGCGGTGTTGTTGACACTCTACAACCCACTGTAGTCGATAGTCTAAAGGTGTGTTGATTCTTTATAGCATCGGTACAGACGCAGGCGCGATGAAATCCTCACGCTCCAGATCTGTGCCGTCTGTCACGTCCGCATCCCCCGCCGTCGCTGAGACGGCGCTGAACGGTCGCCCGAAACCCGCCCAGTAGACTGGAGTTCATGACCGACAGCACTGACACTCGCCGACAACTGCTCGACCTCATCGACGAACTCGCCGTGGTGCGCGGCAGGGTGACCCTCTCCTCCGGCAAGGAGGCCGACTACTACCTCGATCTGCGTCGGGTCACCCTCGACCACCGCTCGGCACCGCTCGTCGGCGATGTCGTCCTCGACCTCCTCGAGGCTCATGATCTGCTCGACAAGGTCGACGCCGTCGGCGGCCTGACGATGGGCGCCGACCCGGTCGGCACCGCCGTCATGCACCGGTCTGTGGTGCGGGGCACCCCGCTCGACTCCTTCGTCGTGCGCAAAGAGGCGAAGAAGCACGGAATGTCCCGTCGCGTCGAAGGCCCCGACGTCGCCGGCAAGCGAGTCGTCGCCGTCGAGGACACGTCGACCACGGGAGGTTCCGTGCTCACCGCCGTCGAAGCGCTCAAGGAAGCCGGCGCCGAGGTGGTCGCCGTGGCCGTGGTCATGGACCGCGACACCGGCGCCAAGGAACGGGTCGAAGCGACGGGAATTCCGTACCTGACCGCGCTGACGACCGCGGACCTCGGCCTCGACTGAGACCCGCCTCGGCGAGGCGGGGCGAAACCGTGCCGCCTCGGCGAACTCGGCTCACCGATCACGACCTGGGACTCGACTGGCAATTCTGTCGAAATCGAGGACGTGGTTTGAAACAAGTCTCTTATTTCAACACGATAGATGAGACACTCCCCAAGAACTGTTTGATGTAAAGGATGACGCGTGCTCACACTGAAAGAGGTTTCCCTCCGCACAGGGAAGCGGACATATCTGGACGAGGTGAGTTTCACCGCCGAGGCGGGCCGGATCACCGCAATCGTGGGAACCCGCTCGGCGGGCCGCACCGAACTGGTGCGCATCATTATGGGCCTCATCGCCGCTGATGAGGGCACCATCGAACTCGAGGACTTCGAACTCGACTTCGGCGACCGGCAGAACTTCGGCTATCTGCCCGCGGAACGCGGCGGATACCCGAACATGCGCGTGCTCGACCAGATCGTCTACCTCGCCCGCCTGCACGGGATCACCCTGGGCGCGGCCGAACGGAATGCGCTGACCCTGCTCGGCCATCTCGAGCTCGCCGACCGCGGCTACGCACCGTTGAAGAACCTCTCCGGCGCCGAGATCGCCCGCGTCGACATCGCCGCGACCCTGGCCGCCGACCCGGACGTCGTCGTCATCGACGATGCCTTCGCCGGCCTCGACGCCGCCTCGCTGCGCCTGGTCACGTCCCTGCTGCGGGCCCACGCATCCTCGGGCGTGCCTGTCATCCTGGCCACCGACGACTGGGAGGCCGCACAGACGTTCGCCGATGATGTCATCATCCTGAACCAGGGCAAGGTGACCGCCACGGGCAGCGTCGAGAAGCTGCTCGGTGACCCGCACTACCGCGTCGAGTCGACGGACACCGAGGCGGCCGCCTCGGCGCTGAAATCCCGAACGGGAATCAGCGATGTGAAGACCGCCGGACGCGAGGGCTCTGCGGTGAGCTTCCGCGCGAATGATGCGAAGTCAGCCGCGGCTGCCGTGGCCGAGCTGAAGAATGTGAAGAACTTCGAAAGTGTCCGCCCGACACTGGCCGAGCAGTACAAGGAGGCTCTGTAATGGCGCGCAAAGACAATGGTGCGAATGACGAGTCCCCGGAACCGCTCGTGTCCAAGGGCACGGCCGGCGAAGGCATCGACGACCTCGGTGTGCCCGTCGACGACGATGTGATCGAAGACGAGACCACCGCCGAGGAGGTCGACTCGGACGACGAGGCGACCGTAGCCGGTGCGACCAAGGGGTCGGCCGCCTCGGCGAAGAAGGACACCGACACGAAGGATCCAGCCGCGAAGGATCCAGCCGCGAAGGAATCGGACGAATCCGGCGCCACCGACGGCCTCGACGACGTTCCCTTCGAACTCGCCGAGGACACCCCCGACCCTGACGAACTGCCGGAGACCGGGCTGGTCTCGGAATTCGTCGACGTCGGCAACCGCCAGGCCGCGTGGCTCGTGTCGAACCGTGAGTCCACCACGGCCATGCGCAGCCCGTACTTCCTGGTCACCGCCGCCGTGATTATCCTCGGCGTGCTGGCCGCCATCATCTCCGGAATCGTCGCCGACGTGCAGAAGGACTCGGGCACCCCGACCATGGCGATGGTCGGAGTCGGCGAGCAGGCGGCGATGTACGAACAGCAGCTGGGTGTGAAGATCACCGATGCCAAGGATGCGCCGGCGGCTGAGAAGCTCGTGCGTGAGGGCAAGGTCGACGCCGCATTCATCCAGGACCCGAGCGGTCAGGGACAGCCGACGATCATCGCCCTCGACAAGCAGCCCGATGCCCTGCTCGAGAAGCTCGCTCCGAAGACCGAGGCGACGCTGCTCGAGACCCCGGCCGTCGACGGTGCCGTGGCCACCCCGCTGCTGTGGGGGATGGTCGCGCTGTCGCTGCTCGTCGTCGCCACTCTGGGCACTGCGCTGTATCAGAACCTGCGCTTGGAGAAGCGCAACCGGATCACCGAGATCATCGCAGCCACGATTCCGCCGCGCGCCTCGGCCTCCGGTCGGATCACGGGCATGCTGACCCTGGTGGTCGTCCACCTCGTGGCAGCAGCCGTCATCACCGAGCTCGGACTCTCGCTGTCGGGCAAGACGTCTCTGGCTTTCGCCATGCTGCCGGGCCTCGGCTGGTTCGCGCTGACCCTGCTGCTCACCGCCTGGTCGGTGTTCGCGCTGCTCGTCTGGGCTTCGACCGTCGTCGGCTCCAAGGCTCGCGCCACCTTCCTCACGATCATCGGCGTCTTCACCGTGGCGGGCTTCTTCGCTCCGGTCCTCATCGGACCCTCGGGCGCCGTCGCGAAGGTACTGTCGTGGACGCCGTTCACCTCACCGCTGGGCATCGCCGGCCGCTCCTTCGCCGGTCAGGCCGAGTGGTGGGAGGGCCTCGTCGCCGCCGGCATCGCTCTGGTCCTCGCTGTCATCCTCCACGCTCTGGCCTCGGGTGCGTACGTGCGCTCGGTGCTGTCCGGAGGCGGACGCGGCGGTAAGACCGTGAAGATGAGCAAGCGCGCGCAGAAGGTCGGTGCTACCACCTCGGCGAAGGGATCTGCGAAGTCGGACTCGAGCGCCGATGATGCGGAGGACGCCGATTCGGACGTGAAGTCCGGCGGAGAAGACGAAGAGGACGCGAAGTCGGCGGATGATTCCCGCGACGACAAGTGACGGAAAGCGCTGAACCGCAGGTGGGGGTCGGTCCGTGGACCGGCCCCCGGCCTGTGGGTGAGCACTTCGATCCGGAGCTGCTGGCTGAGGGTGATCGGCGCAATGTCGTCGACAAGTATCGGTATTGGAAGCACGATGCGATCGTGGCCGATCTCGATGATTCGCGGCACGACTTCCACGTCGGAGTCGAGAACTGGCAGCACGATCTCAACATCGGTTCGGTCGTGCGCACCGCCAATGCCTTCAACGCCGCAGCCGTGCACATCGTCGGCAAACGCCGCTGGAACCGTCGCGGAGCGATGGTCACCGACAAGTACCAGCACGTCATCCACCACCCGAGTGTGGACGACCTGCTCAGCTGGTGCGCCGAAAACGACGTGCCGCTGCTGGGCATCGACAACTTCCCGGACTCCGTGCCGCTGGAGACCTACGACCTGCCTCGGCGCTGCCTGCTGCTGTTCGGGCAGGAAGGGCCGGGGCTGAGCGAGGAAGCGCATCAGGCGAGCCGGGACGTGCTCTCGATCGCGCAGTACGGGTCGACGCGGTCGATGAACGCCGCAGCCGCCGCCGCGATCACCATGCACTCCTGGATCCGCCGACACGTCTACGACCAGCCCGTGAGCTGAGCTCGCTGCCGGAGTGCGGTGGACCGAGTCGCCGTCACGGAGGTTGCTGACCGGCATACAGAGACGACGAAGCGCCGAGGCGGCACGACGATGAT